>CBDUZO010000011.1:0-60855 GCA_965371725.1 uncultured Phycisphaerales bacterium | reverse complement strand
CGCCACCCCTCGTGGGTGGCGCATCATGTCCGACGTAGAATGTACCGCCACCCCTCGTGGGTGGCGTATTGCGGCGGCGAGAATCGCCGGACACAAGGCCCGGCGCCACATCATACCAACTCAGTATCCACGAAGCGAAACGGGTGCTCGCTCGGGAGTCCTTTCCGGTCTGGGTTCTCGAAGAGGTAGCGCGCGACCTCTACAATGCCCTCGCTCTTGCGCACGATATGGTCGTAGAACCGCTTCTGCCAAAGCTGTCCGCTCCACCCGAGCTTCCAGCTCTTATTCGTTGTCGTTCCCTTAATCCTCCCGATGAGGTTACCGAGAGTCATCCCGCTTCGGTCCGGCGAAACCAAGATATGCAGGTGGTCCGGCATCAGACAGTACGCACCGAGATATGCTCGGTATTCGTTGCACAAACAAGAGAGCGATTCGCAGGCTATCGCGGCCAACTCGCGGTTGGTGAACGGTGTCGTACCGCGTCGTGCACAGACGGTCACGTGGTACGGAACATGCTCCCGGTAGTCAAAGTCGGGCAGGCGCACGGAGCGGTTTCGCCCCCATGTCATGTGCTGTGGCGAAGTCTTCGCAATCGCTCGTGCTCCCTGCAGCGCCACCCCTGGTAGGCGGCACATCACCGAACCTCTCGCGGGCCGTGTAACATCACGCCTGTAGCGCCACCCCTTGTAGGTGACGTGTTATCTGTGCTGGATGATCGCACCGACGAGCGCCACGCACAAGGCGTGGCGCTACATTTCAATCACGCAACCGTCCGATGTGCTGGCCGGGGATTGCCTGGTTGGCAAGAACAAAGTTCGGACGGTCTCCCATGATCAGCATGAGCCGGTCCGGCAAGAGGTAGCGACGCGGCTGAAGACGGAGTCTGGGAGAAAGGCGTATGCCAGACGCGCGCATCTGGCGGAGACGCCGAACGGGTTCATCAAGCAGGTGATCGGTCTTCGGCAGTTTCTGTTACGAGGGTTAGAGAAGGTTCGTACGGAATGGTTATGGGCGTGTACAGCCTTCAATATAAGGAAATTGATCTTGGCGATGAGGATGCTGCGCGCCGAAGGCACGGTGGCGCTGATTTGAGAGGTTCCGGGGCCCGCTACGCCGACAGAAGGGGACGATGATCACCGACACCAGGAGTTGGATCTGACCCAGGCCGGCCGCAAGACAGGAACATGACTATCGCGGGCCAATCTTCCACCGGCGTCTGCCGCGGGATCGCGGACGCCTGCAAGACAAGCCCGATCAACCTCGCGGGCCGGACCTCGGTGCGACAGTTGGCGCCGCTGGTCGGGTTGGCCGACGTTGTCCTGTGCCATGATTCCGCGCCCATGCACCTGGCAGTCGCCCTCGAACGGCCGCTCGTTTGCCTCACCGGACCGACCAACCCCTACGGACGCCCGGACGATGTGGTTCGGGTCGATCTCGCCTGCTCACCCTGCTACTTGCGGCGGCTCTCCCAATGCCGGTTCGGGCACAGATGCATGAAAGAGCTCACCACTGCCAGTGTGGTGGCTGCGGTGCGACGAGCCCTGGACCGATGTGCGGCCACAGTCTCATAGTACTTTCCGCCGCACGCGAGGCCGGAACTGCACTGCAGCGGACTCGGGTGCGAAGCCCGTGTCCCTCGCCCGATGGGGCAGACAATCGTCCGTCGAGCCGATAGACTGCATGACCTCCCACCTCGGCGGGAGGGGGTAAATCCGGCAACCAAACCAGGCGACTGACATTGGCGACCTACTGGTTCAGATTCCGCAGGCTCCTGCTGCACAGGGTGCTGCACGCAGACGACACACCACATGCCATCGCCCTGGGTGTGGGGCTCGCCACGCTGGTCGCGTTCCTGCCCATCGTCGGGATTCAGACCATTGTCGCCCTGGCGTTGGCCGCCCTGTTTCGGGCCAACAAAGCCGTCTGCATCCCGATCGTCTGGATCACGAACCCAGCCACGCTCTTGCCGATCTACTACGGGTGTTTCAGCATCGGCCGATGGGTAATGCCAGCCGGTAGCGGTGCCACGGAGGACGACGTCACCAGGCTGGTCGAATGGGCCAACAGCGCCAGCATTCTCGATCGAACGTTCTGGTCAGGCTTGCTGCCCCTGTTGGCCGAGTTGGGCATCGAGCTTTGGGTCGGATGTGCCATCGTGGGGATCGTGTTCGGGATCATCTCCTACTTTCTCTCGCGTTGGGGGGTGTCCACCTATCGTGAGCGACGTCGCCGGCGCATCCTCGAGCGCAACCTCTTCCGCGCCAGACCACGCAACGGCACCGTCGCCCGTCGGAGCGAACCGCTGTAGGCGGGCAGTGTGCAACGCCGCTCTTACGTTCTCACGCGGGCGATCAATCCGGCCGTGATCGGAGCGAAAACGAAGATGGGAACCCACGCCGGCCAGGCGGACAGGGTGTCCGCTCGGATGGATTGCGCCACGAAAGCCGTGACATAACACAACCCGCAGGCAATCATGCACTTGCCCGTGTCGCTCAACACGTTGGCCGGTGAGCGATCCAAAAAGAAGGGCAACCCCAGTAGCAGCAGGACCATGCTGACAAGCGGCGCCGCAATGCGCGCGTGGCGGGTTTGAAGGATGGTGGCCTGATCGGCTGTCCCCGCCCGCTCGAGCTCCTGCAACTGGGACAGGCTTAGATAGCTGATCCAACCCTCAGCCTGTCGTTGCAGAATCTCCTCGGGACCGAGGTCACTCTCGTAGTAAACGGGGTAGCTTTCCTGCACGCCGCCGCGTGGTCCGAGCGTAGCGCCGTCCACAGTGACCCTGGTTCGTTGCCTGCCTCGCTCCAACCGCCACCTGCCCGCCGGCCGCCTGAGATCGGGTGGTTCCCAGACAGCCCTGTCCGCCTCCAGCGTTCGCACGATCTTGCCGTTCTCGTCGCGCGTCAGCACGAGCAGCCGGCGCAGGTCGCGCGTTGTCGGATGAAGACCGCCCGCCGAGAGCAACGCCCCGTCGCGATCCTTGAGAAACAGCACTTCGCAGGCCCGCCGGCCGTCCGCGTCGTCATGGTCGCGCGCGAGCAGGTGGGCCACGGAGGGAACCACCCACTCGGTGTCGATGATCAGCAGCGTCGTTGTGGCCAGCCCGAACACGACGATCGGGGCGGCGACGCGATACAGGCTCACTCCTGAGGACAGAATCGCCGTCAGTTCATTCAGCCTGCGCATCCTCGCCAGAACCGCCATACAGGCGAACAACGTGATGACGCCGGATAGCTGGCCGAAGTACAGGAAAACGTTGGGCCAGTAGTAGCTGATGATATTCCCCACCACGGTCAAAGTCGGGTGGCCGTGCTCGGTGAACTCGTCCATGTTGACGAACATATCGAGCACGACATAGAGGCTGATCATGATCGCCAGCGCAATGACATACTGCGTCACCAGCGAACGCAGCAAGTACCGGTCGATTATCGTCAACAACCCACTCATGCTCGCGTCACCGTCTTAGCACCCGCGTCACCGTCCACGCATCAAGCCCCACGACCACGGCGATCCCGCTCCACATTACCAGCAGGCCCAGCCAATGCGTCGAGGCGTTGTGCGACAACTGCTTGCCCATCACGATTGTAATGATGACGAGCAGCGAGGGAATGAAGCTGATCCCAAATGCCGTCAGGACATGCGAGCCGCGGAAGATGATTCCCAACGCCACGCCGAGGATCACGAGAAACACGACGCTGATGCTGAACGCCATTCGCTCGTGAAGCGTGCTCTCGATCCGCCTCGCCGCCCCGGCGCGCGCCTCCTCGGCCCTGCCGCGGACGAGCGCGAGCGGATCGCCTTGCTCGGGTAGGCGGCTGGCTTCGATCAACTCCTCGTCTGACAACCGTTCGAACTCAGTCACAAGCGCGGGATCGAGCAGGACGGGCCCGATCGTCTCCCGATCGCGCTCGATCCAGTCCGCGCCGTCGCTGAGCTGCACGCCGTAAAGCTCGATCTTCACACCGCTTTCGGCGAATGTGTGGCCGCCCGCCGCCCCCAGGATCGCGCGCCCGGCCTTCATCGACCGCCGCCGACCCTCTCGCTTCTCCTCGAGATTCACTTCGGTCAACTCGAAACCGCCTTCGCGCGGGAGGCGAGCGGCCTGTTTCGACTCCACAACGTACGTCGCGCTTGTATCACCGAGTGTGAATCGCTGATCCGCGACCCAGGAATGCTCGATCGAGTCGTAGACCCTCCGCCGGGCCAGGGCTTGCCGCAGATGGTCCATCTCCTCCCTGGCGTCGGCCCACGTACCGGGGCGCGATCGGTAGTGAAGGAGTTCGCGGAGGTTCAGGTACTTGATCTTCATGCGTATGGTGAGCGGCCCGTCATAGCTGAGCGTCTGGCGCTCGTAGTCGGCAAACGTTCCCCCGCTACCTTCGCTACGATCGAAGTAGCACAGGTCGAGCAGGGTGATGAGGATGCGCGGGCGCTCCGCCTCACGGACGATGTCGAGTCGAATCTCACGGGCAGTGCCGAACCGATCCCATTCGTCCGCGTCGAGCTCAACAAACGCTCCGTTGTACAGCGTGATGCGATTCGGGTTGGACGGGTCAACCACGGCCCTGTCCGCGTAGAACCGGTGCGCCCCGAGCTTCAGACCGCCCGGCGTGTCAAGCTTCCGCTGGACGATGGTTGTGATGTCCGCGAACAGGAACTCATTGAGGTTGCGAACCATGCCCGGAATGAGAAAGTTGCTCAACACGAAGGTGACCGCAGCGCTTGCCAGACTCAGCGCGACAGCCGGTAGGAAGAGCACGTGCAGGTTGATCCCGCTGCTGCGACATGCGACGAATTCGTTGTCCGCACTGAGTCGCCCGTACGTCGCCGCTGCGCTGAACAGCGCGGCGATCGGGAGCGTCAGGGCGACGGCCAGCGGCATCATCAGCAACAATACCTGCACAAGCTGGCCCGCGCCGACGTCGCCGAGCTTGATGATCTGGACCACGCCGCCCCCCAGACCGAGGACCCCCGTCAACGCGATCGCCGTGAGCAGGAAGGTCTTTCCCATCTCGCGAAAGATGTACCGCTGGAGTGTCCAGAGGAACGGCATACGCCCTGTAGCCTCGCAGACCGATCGGTCCTTCGCGATCATCCGCCCGTCCACACCGCGCCTCGAAGAGCGGACACCGCGCGACCGCGACGGGTCGTTGGTGATCCCAGACGCAGCGAACTGTAGAGCCTGTCCCGGTCAATGCAAGCATCCGATGCCGAAGCATCACCGACAGACGGAAATCATACGCCGTAAGCTGGTTGCCGACCGATAACAACACTGAAATGGGGGCCGAATGTGTGCCCACTTCCGTAGGGGATGTCATACGTACTGAATAATGTCCAGCGACTTTGAAACTAAGATTGTTGATCTCGATGGATTGGTCGCGGTGGTCGAGACCGCCCGGAAGGCGGGGAAAACGATCGCGCAGTGCCACGGCTGCTTCGACATCGTCCACCCGGGGCATATCCGCTACCTCCAGTTCGCCCGGCAGCAGTGCGACGTGTTGATCGTCTCGGTGGTTGGCGACCTGGACGCATCGGCAAGCGAGGATCGCACGTATATCCCGCAAGAGCTTCGAGCGGAGAACCTCGCCGCCCTGATGTTCGTGGACTATGTCTCCATCACGCCGGCGGCCACCGCGGAGGCGGTCCTCTCCAGGGTCAAACCGGACGTGTATGTCAAGGGTCGTGAGTTCGAGCGCTCGACCGACCCGAGCTTCCTGGCGGAGAAGGCCATCGTCGAGGGGTACGGCGGGCGGATCATTTTCTCCAGCGGCGAGATTGTCTTCAGCTCTTGCGATCTGCTCGAGCGCGTATCGGTCAGCCGGGAACTCGAGTCACATCGGTTGAACCTCGTGTGCCGACGTTATGACATCTCGGCCGGCTCCGTGACGGAGACACTCGAACGATTCCGCAACCTTCACGTACTTGTCGTGGGCGACATTGTCATCGATCGATACGTAACGTGCGATGCCCTCGGCGTGGCAAGCGAATCACCGGTTATGAGTCTGGTCCAGCGGAGCGAGACGAGTTACGTGGGCGGCGCGGCCATCGTCGCGCGGCACGTGGCGGCCCTCGGAGCGCACGCGTTTCTGCTCAGTGCGGCCGGGACCGATCCGCAATCCAAATGGGTGACCGAAGTGCTCGCGGGCGAGGACGTCGAGGCGCACCTGATCGAGTCGCGGCCTTCACTCGTGGAGAAGACGAGGTTCCTCGCCGATGACAGCAAGCTGCTCAAGGTGGATCGCGCACAGAGCCTTCCCCTGGACTCGGTGGCTGAGCGGCGGGCCGCGCTGATCCTCGAGCAGCAATCGAAGATCGCCGACGCCGTGATCTTTTGCGATTTCGGTTACGGGATGGTGACGGGCAGTCTTCTCAACCGTGTTCTGCCCACGTTGCGGCACAACGTACGGACGTTAACAGCGGACGTCAGCGGCGGGCGGGCGAATCTGTTCAATTTCCGCCACGTGGATCTGCTCTGCCCGACGGAGCGTGAAGTCCGAATGATGCTGAACGACTTCGATTCCGGCCTGTCCGCCGTGGCCTGGCAATTGCTCGACCAGACACAGGCGAGGCACCTGTTCATCACGTTGGAGAAACGTGGAATCGTGGTCTTCGAGCGACGCAGCCGGGATCGAAACTCACCCGAATGGTCCGGGCGACTCAGGAGCGAGCAGCTTCCATCCTTCGCGGAGCACGCGGTGGATCGGCTCGGATGTGGTGACGCGTTGCTGGCAGCTTCGACACTCGCCCTGGCATCGGGGGACAGCCCGGTACAGGCGGCCTTCATCGGCAACGTAGCCGCCGCCATTGAGATCGCCGCGCTCGGCAACTGCCCGGTCGAGGCCGACGCAATGCGCGACTGGCTCAAAGGCCGCCACGAACGACGTGCTCCGCTCTTCGCGCAGCGCGCGGCGGGGTTGGCCACTCCGGTGGGGCGATCCGTCCCCGACGTTTTTCCGGCAAAAGGGACGGGACACTCGTCCCAATCTCATGAGCAGCCACAAAGACCTGGCGCACCGGCATCCACAAAGCCCTCCTGAGTCGGCGGCAAGACCGTCTGATAGCCGGGACCGGAATGGCCGGAATCGACACCGCGTCTTGACCTTTCGACGATCCAATGTTCCGATGTCGCGAATTGTGATCCCGGCCCGCCGGGGGCCACAGAGTGGCTCTGCAACCACAAAGTGGCTTTGCAACCATAGAGTGGCTTGGTTGTTGTTCTATTGACAGGAGGCTTTTGACATGGCCGGTGAGGGTGATTGGTATTACATCAAGGATGGTCAAACAATAGGATCGGTTAGGCGGGACGAACTGACCGCCGCTTTACGGTCGGGCCTCGGACCGGAAACACTTGTGTGGGGACCGGGCGTGCCCGAGTGGACCGAGGCGAAGCACGTGGCGTCGCTGGGAATGGGCTCTTCCGGTGTGCCCGTCCCGCCACCTGTTGTCAAGTCGCGCCGCGCCGATGAGATCGATTACGAAATCTTCGGGGACGACATGCAGTTCGTCGAGGTCACGCTCGATCCAAACGAGGTCGTGGTGGCTGAGGCCGGCGGGATGATGTACATGACGGACGGGATCAAGATGGAGACCGTCTTCGGCGATCCGAGCAAGCAGCAGGGATTCCTCGGCAAGCTGCTCGACGCCGGCAAACGCATGGTCACTGGCGAGTCGCTCTTCCTCACGACGTTCGGCGCCGTCAGCAGCCAACGAGAGCGCGTCGCCTTCGCTGCACCCTATCCCGGCAAGATCATCCCGATGCAACTCGGCGCGTTGGGCGGCGAGATCATCTGTCAGAAGGACGCCTTTCTCTGTGCCGCGCGCGGCGTACACGTGGGGATCGCGTTCCAGAAGAAGATCCTCGCCGGGTTGTTCGGCGGTGAGGGATTCATCCTGCAGCGACTGACGGGCGACGGAATGGCCTTCGTACACGCCGGCGGTACGATCCACCGTCGAGACCTTTCAGCCAACGAGACCTTACGCCTTGACACGGGTTGCCTCGTCGCGTTTCAGCCTTCGGTCAACTACGACATCCAGATGACCGGTGGGATCAAGAACTCGATCTTCGGCGGCGAGGGTTTGTTCCTGGCCACGCTTCGAGGGCCGGGCACGGTCTGGATGCAGTCGCTACCATTCACACGCCTGGCCGGTCGAATCCTTGCGAACGTCGGCCCAAAGGGTAAAGGGGAGGGCAGCATGATCGGCGGACTGTCCAACATCTTCGAATCGAGGGGTTGAGCGTTCGTTGGAGACATCCACGAAGTGGCTGTGCCACCTGCGTGGCGGGTGCCCCATCTTCTCTGAAGGTGGGGGCTGGATGATACGACAGGTCCGAGGTAGGCGTGTGGATCATCGTGCCCCCACCTCGAAACGAGGCGGGCCACCCAGCCCTTTCATCCCCCCTTGACAAGGGGGGAAAGAGGGGGGTCGGTCGCTACACAAAAACGGACTTTGCTCTAAACACGTACCGGCTTTCCAGCCGGTCGCGTTGTCGACGGTGTCAGGAGTCGTCCAAACGCAGCCGCTTTGTGGTCGGCGCGCCGCTCGTCGATCCATCACTCTCCCAACGGTTTCTCCGATTCGAGCTGCTCAGCCAATGTTCGCTCGGGCGCGGCGCGAATCTTCCTGCGGCGGATGAACTTCTGAACGAACAGGTTGTTGGGGACGGCTGTCTTCGCCCCATCCTCGGACTTCAGAATCGTGTAGATGAAGTTGATATCGACGACCTCGCCCTCGACGCCGTCAGGCAGCAACTCGACCCGCTCGCCCACGTTGAACGGGCGCCAGATCAGGATGACGAGCGTGGCGAGGATGTTGCTCAACATGCTCCAGACGGCCACAAAGCCAATGGCCACCATGGCGAGAATCGCGGTCAGGAACTGCCAGATGCTTCCCACCTCGAAACCGGCGATGGCGACGATGGCCAGGAACGCGAACAGGACCAACAAACCCCGAATCCAGCGGCGCGAGATGTTCACCGTGCTCTCCGGCAGGCGTCCGCCACCCCGCAAGGCACGAAGCGCCGTGAACGTGATTCGATCGAGCAACACCGCCACCAGCACGACCAGCACGCTGAGCCCGATCAAACGCCAGTTCAGCCACTCCGACCGCACCGGCACATCCCATACCCTCAGTGTCAAGATCACGACACCTCCAAGCCCGATCAGCCTCACAAGCCACGCGAGCAAGACCGTAACGTCCCGCGGCCGCCGCTGTTCCATCTGAACCGTGGCGGGCCCTCGCCCCGTCGGTCGGTCCGCATTGCGCGGGCTCCTCGCCGACTCTGGCGCGGGCTGAGGGCGACGTTGCACGACATCCGCCAGGTATTCCGCCACCGTGCCGACGGCGAACACGACCGCCCCGGTCAGCAGAAGTCCGCGCCCGGCAAACGACACCAGATCGCCGAAGCCGATGACCTCGAGCACGAGCAAGCCCGACACGACGAGGAGCAACAACGGATACACGACCATCGCAAGCGTAAAGCCCCAGTGGTGGCAGGCGGTTTCCCGGCTGTCCTCGGGGAAGGCGTTTCCCAGCACGCGCTCCTTGCGAACGAGGAACAGTAGCAGCAGGAACAGGAAGCCGGCCTTGTGAATCTCGAACAGGACGCCGCGGAGGGCAGGTGCGACACCCAGGATACCAAGCGAAATAGGCATGATCAGTAGGATGAGTGACCAGAGCGTCAGCGCCACCAACCAGAAGCGGTAATGCCTGGCAACGAGGTCGCTGCACGGGATCGGACGGTGCGCCGCGCTACCGGCTTCGAAGAGATGATGTACGACCCGCCATAGCACGATCGCTACGGCGAGACATCCGAGCACCATCATCCACAACGTCCCGATCGTCTGATCACGCACGAACAGCGCACTGCCGAACACGAGCGCTGCGATCACCGACAGCGGTACAGCCAGATCGCCGAGTACATTCCAACCAAGCAGATCAATTCGTGCGCTGATCCCCGCCAACCCGGGCGCCGCGCCGGTCGCGGGATGACCGTGGACCTCCACAATCTCCCGCGCAAGACGAACCCCCTTCCGTCGGCCGAGACGGTAGAGCACAAACCCCGACACGAGCAGAAACGCGAGGACGACGGCACGCCAACCCCAATTCGCAGGCGCTGCCCCCACCAGCCAGCCCCACGCGCGGTCCACGGCCTGCCCGGGCTCGCCGCGCATCTCGAGGCCGTCGCCAAACAGTTCCCGGCGCAGTGCGGCAGCGGCCTCGTCTCCATCGGGTTCGCGCACCGATGCCGGTGTCAGCAACGCGGTCAGCTCGCGCCAACCCGTCCGGAAGTCCGCCCCCAACAACCCGGCGTCACGGCTTGTGATCCGCTGCCAACGAACGCGCCGCTCGACACTGCTCAGACGAGTCAAGTGCTGTTCCACAAGCTCGACGGCGTCGCTGATTCGCTGTGTGAGCCCGTCGAGATTGTCGACGGCTGTACGCATCGCCTCATCCAGGCGCGCACGCTGTGCAGCAACCTCGGTTTGAAACTCGGCGCGCCGGGCGGCGTCCAGTGATTGGCCACCTTGCTCGACCTGTTGATCCAGGTCAACGAAGCGTCGCAGAGCCCTCTCACGAAGGCCCCGAAGGTCCTGAGCTTCGACGAGCGTTGCGCCCAGTTTCGCCCGAAGATCCGTCAACTGCACCGTGCAGGTCCGCATCTCGTCGCGACGGTGCCGCTGCAATCCAAGGGTTTCCTCACCGCGGCGGTATTCGAGGGATTCGACGGCACGTTCCCAGTAAGCACCGGACCAGGTGATACGCTCGCGGAGTTGCTCAGCCTGCTCAGGCGGGAATCGCCGCTGCAATCGCTCCATCCAATCGGGTTCCTGGAAGTAGTGGTGCAGGGCCCGTTCGACAAACAACTGCAGGTCGATCAGCGCGATCTCGGCCGGCGTGTCGGCTTTGGCACGTTGATCCTGGAGCTCGTCAATCCGGGTGCGACGCCGCAACTCGGCGAGCTGTCCGGCCCGCCTGTTGATCGCATCGAGCTTCCCACGAAGCGCAGCCAGCAAAGGCCCCTCCTGCCCGGACAAAAGCTCGGCTTCCTGCTGTTCGAGAGGAAGCGTTTGCAGCGCTACGTTTGCCGTTGCGATCTTCACATCGAGCAAACGCCGTTCGAGATGCCGCGCATCCGCCCCTGCGAGGGCGTCTGTCGCATCGTCGGTCGTGTCGAGCTCCTGCCGACTTTGCCCCCACTCATCGAGCATGCCCTCCAACTGCTCGCGTTGTTGCTGAACCCCGCTCGCCAGTAACGTCGACCGACGAGCCTGCTCCTCCGCCAGCACGTCGACCCGTGCCTGCACCGCGTGGGCGACCGCCTCCAGATCCTCGATTTCCCGTTCGGTCTGCCAAGGTGGGAGCGGCGCACCCAGTTCCCGTGTTTCCTCCCCGATCCGCGACACCTCCTCCGTGAGGGCGTGGATGTGTTCGTCGCTCGTGATCCGGGAGATGTTCTCCGTTCGCTTGCCGACGGCCCCAAGCTGATCCAGATAGGCATGCCAGGCGCGGGATAGCTCCTCCCGAGCCGGTGCCAAGGCCGCTTCCGCGGACGGAAGCGCCTCGACTGTCTCATCAGTCGCATCGACCGGAGGCTCGAGCTCCGCCTCCAGGACGGCGATGCGTCGTCGGGCAGTCTCGATGCAGGTCTGAACCTCCTCAGGCGTCTGGGGCACGTGCCGCAGCAGGGCTTCGATCGCCGATCCATCCGCCGACACGCCAGTTGCAGGTGGAGGTTCCGCCTGGAAAGAACCCGCGCAGACGACCAACGCACAAATCGGAAGCGTGTATGCGAGCAAGGCCTCGCTCCTTTCAGGAGATGAGTTCCGCGATTCCCTTCGCGCCGAGCGTCATGCTAAGAGGATACCGGCCATGTGCAACCTCGGACGGAAACTCCACGCCGGCCCGATCCGCCGCTCTGAGCCTGCCGGATGGGCCGCAGAGCTACTCTGTGGCCCGTGGCCGGGCCGATTGGGAAGCGATTGGTGGCGGCGAAACCACTCGACGGTCCGCCCGGACCATCGGCCCCAGGGGGCACGCCCGGGGCCCAAAAGCAGCCTCGAAAAAGCCATCTCCGGGAAACCGGCAAAGCTGGTTCTCACCCCCTTGACGGCGGGCGGAATCTCGGTAGAGTGAGGGATTCCGTCGTCTGTGGGCGAGGTTTGTTTAGAGCGGTAAGTCTATGGCACAGTGTAAGATACGAAGCTACTCAGCCAAGGCCAGCGAGGTGGATCAGGCCTGGTGGTACGTCGATGCGACCGATCAGATCCTCGGGCGGTTGGCCACCAAGATCGCCACCGTCCTGATGGGCAAGCACAAGCCGACCTATACGCCGCACGTGGACACCGGCGATTTCGTGGTCGTCACGAACGCCGACAAGGTCTCCGTGACGGGCTCGAAGGCTGACAGCATGGTCTACGCACGATATTCGTACTATCCCGGCGGTTACAAGGAGACGGGTTTCAGGCGAATGATGGAGCGGCATCCCGAGCGGATCCTGCAAGAATCCGTCCGCCGCATGCTCCCCAAAAACGCGCTTGGCCGCCGGATGTTGAAGAAGTTGAAGGTGTACGCGAGTGACACGCATCCCCATACGGCTCAACAGCCTCAGGCATGGGCCTTTTAGACGGATCGTAAACGGAGACGCTAAGACGTGACTGACGAGCCAACTCCCGCCCCCAATGCGGAACCGACATCAGAAACTCCAACGCCCGAGCCCGCGACCGAACCGGCACCCGAACCGGAAACGGAAACCGTGCCCGAGTCGGCCGTTGAGGTGACACCGACCCACGACACTGCGGCCGTCAGCGCGAAACTCTCACCGAAGAACCCGTATATCTGGGGCACCGGTCGTCGAAAGGCGGCTGTCGCACGTGTGCGCGTCCGCCCCGGGAAGGGGCAATTCATCGTCAACAGGCGGGACGTGGACGTCTTCTTCTGTCTCGACAAGGACCGCCGGTACGTTCGACAGCCCCTGTTCGTCACCGACACGGCCAAGGCCTACGACGTGTTCGTCAATGTGGTTGGCGGCGGTACGACCGGTCAAGCCGGGGCGGTCGTGCTTGGTCTGGCCCGCGCCTTGCTCAAGGCAAGTACCGATTACGAACCGAAGCTCCGCGAGTTCAACCTGCTCTCGCGAGACCCTCGCCGGGTCGAGCGAAAGAAGTACGGCCAGCGCGGAGCCCGTCGTCGGTTCCAGTTCTCGAAACGATAGAGCACATTCAGGGCAAGTGGTGCGTCGCGCATGGCGGTTGTTGTCCGGGCGAAACCCGCAACCGGACGCCACAGCTGGATAGAGCTTGCTCTAGGCCGAGCCCCGGCAGGGGTTTCAACGCCAACACCACAAGCACGATCGTGGTACCGTGGTGAGTCTGCGCGGACTTCACTCTCTAACATGAGGACGACCGCTTGGGATTGCGCTTGTCGGAGGGCTTCTTCCGGCGCAGAGCGGCGGTCCCTACGTGCTCGGGAACTTGAACTGCATACCGACGTAGTAGCCGGTCTCGTTGTCGATCAGGGTGCAGTGACGGACGACCGCGCGACCGTGGAAGCTGACCTCGGGCTCGTGGATCGCAATGGCCAGTTCCAGGTCTACCTCGAGGGGGTCCTCGGTCTTGATTCCCACGCCGTGGGCGCTGAGGTTCAGGGACGTCGCAAGTGTGTGACACTCGACGCCATTCTCGTCGGGGATCCAGAGCTCGACCGTACCGGGGAAGGGCCAACGCGGCGTCTTTCGCCGACCGTTCTCCGCGGACTGGCCCGTCGTCGCGGCGCGCATCGCCAGCAGCCTCTCCACGGCCTTCTCAGTAAGCGCACAAAACTCCGAGGTGTCCATGGCTCATCTCCGCGAACACGGCGCAGTCAAACTCCCTGCACGTTCATCGGACACCCGGCGGCCGGACTTGGCCTTTCACGGTGAGGGGGTGTACACCCCAGCCCGTGGCCTTTTCGCTCGTTAGGACAACCCACACCGACGGGCGAGCAGCGGGACATCACCTTTATCGGTCCTACGGGCGTAGGCGTGATCCTATACTGATTGCTGAGACGTATTCTCCGTCGACGAGACGAAACCGGTGGGGCAGGGCTACCCCAACAGCCTCAATGCGTCCTGATACGTGAAGTAGACGAATGCGCTGATGAGCAGGAACAGACCGAGCATCTGCGTGGCAATCTGGACGCGCAGGCTGATCGGGCTCCCCTTGATCTTCTCGATGATCAGAAAGACCATCAAACCGCCATCCACAATCGGAAGCGGCAGGAAGTTGATCACAGCCAGGTTGGCGGAGATGATGGCCATGAAGAACAGAAACTCCGCCGGTCCCGACCGGGCGACCTTCCCGCCAAAAGAGACAATTCCCAAAGGCCCGGTGATGCTCTGCACGCTCACGCTCCGTGTGAAGATCATCCGGTGCAGCAGTTCGTACACCTGCCGCATAAACCGATACGTCTTGTGCATGCCGATCATCATCGCGTCCACGGCACCTTCCCCCTTGAGAATGACCGTCTCGTCATCAAGCCGGATGTTCGGGGCAAAGGCGATACGCCCGAGCCACGGGTCAACCATGTCCTCGGTGACATCGACGTACGCGGTCTGGAGCTCCGCCAGCGGATTGGCGCGATACTCAATCGGGACCTGCCTCTGCCCGATGAGGTTCGCCAGCGCCGTGCGCGTACCCTCATGGTAGCGGACGGTGACCAGCTCCTTCCGCGGTCCGATGGGGACTTTCTCCTTCCCATCGATCCGCACGATGCGTCCCTGGGGCCCGAGCCCCAGAAGGGTGCGCAGGCTGTGCGGAATAGGGAACGGAACCACACGCCGCTCACCACTGCGATCCACATACGTCAGTTCGACGTCCGCCCCGGCGTGCGTTTGACAGCTCTGGATCAGCTCACGCCATGTGGACACGGGTTGCCCGTTGACGGCTTCGATCAGGGCACCGGGTGTGATCCCCGCGAGGGCGGCGGGGCTGGGCCGGTCGTTGGTCGTCGGGACGATCCTGCCGACCTGAAGCAGGTCCTCTGCCAAGAAGGAGTAGTTGGCGTCAAGCGAACCCGGCGGTTCGGGCTTCACGAAACCCGAGTGCGTCGAGCCGTCCGCCTTGCGCACGGTGAACGGCAACCGCCGGTGCGCGTTCTCACGGATCAACCGGGCCACGTTAAGATGTGAAGGGGTGGTCACGCCGTGGAGCTTGAGAATTGCATTGCCCCGTTCGATGCCCGCGGTCGCCGCCAGCCCACCGGGCCTTACCTCGGCGAACCGCGCCTTGGGACCACCTTCCGTTCGATCCTCCGGTGCGATGCGGCGAACGTGGGCCTGAACCGTGGCGGCACCTCGCTTGTTCCTCTTCGGACGCACGAACCCGCTGACGACACGACCGTCCGTTTTTCTGACCTCGTAGGGAATGTCACGCTCGGGATAGTCATGCTCAGCGCGGTTGATCTGGGCCCGCGTGGGGAGGTCGACGTCGGCCCAACTCAGGATCGTATCCCCGGCTTCGAGCCCGCCAAGCGCGGCGCGCCCTTTCTCATCCACTCTGCGGACCCGGACCAACGGTGCCAGCCCGAGCACACTGACGCTGTCAAGATCGCCGATGTCAGCCGGGTAGACGGCCAATACCGGAGGGATGTCGACTCTCATGCGCTTCGGGGGCGCGTCCGGATCGTCCGGATCGGGCCGATCAACATGGATCTCCTTGGCATAGGGTACAAGCTCGAAGATCGCACTGGCGTTGTCCGCCGTCACCTCGGTCCCGTCGATCTCGGCCAGGATGTCGCCCACCCGAGGTCGATCGGGACGCGTCGTGTCGATCTCCGGGCCGACGGCGATGATCTCGGGCGTATGACCATATCCGATACCGACCATCAGGCGTTGGATGTCGCGGGTTCCCTCGGGCGCCCTTAGCTCCGGGGTCACAGGGACGGTGTGCAGGCCGTCATCGCGCTCGACGACGAACTCGATCGGTTCGTTTGGCGGTGCCAGCACAACGGCGAAGGTGATATCATTGAACTCGAGGACCCTCTCACCGTTGACCTCGCGAACCAGATCGCCGGGTTGGAGGCCTGCCCTGTCTGCCGGGCTGTCCGGTTTCACGAAGCTGATGCGCGGTGCGATTGACTTCATCCCGATCAAAAAGACGATCATGAACAGGAAGAAGGCAAACAGCGTGTTCATAATGACACCGGCGGACACGATGGCCATCCGGCGTCCGATCGACTTGTTGACGAACGATCGCGGATTGTCGTTGAACTGAAGCTCCTTGGCTTTGTCGTCGAAGTCCTCCTGCCCGAGCATCTTTACATACCCGCCCAGCGGAAGGACGTTGAAGGAATACCGCGTCTCGCCCTTGGTGAACCCGATGATCTCGCGCCCGAACCCGATCGCGAACCTGTCGACACGGACGCCGGCCCACTTGGCCACGAGGAAATGCCCGAGCTCGTGTACGAAAATGATGGCGGAAAAGCCCGCCAGCATAATCAGATAAGGCCATACGGCGTCCAAGACAGCCAGCGGAGACCACGCGGCCAGAAGCGTCATATCGACCGAGGCAAACCGTGTTAACAAGCCATGCATTGCGTAACCTCTTGTCGCGCCCAGCGATCGGCTGCGAGCAGATCCTCCAGGGTCGGCGATTCCACGAATTCATGCCGCTCAAGCGCCTGCTCCGTGTAGCGGGCGATGTCACGATACCGGATCGCACCGCTATGGAACAGCTCGACGGCGGCTTCGTTCGCGGCGTTGAGCACCGCGCCGGACGTGCCGCCCCGCTTAGCCACCTCCCGCCCGAGCCGCAGCGCGGGGAACCGCTGCTCGTCGGGCGCATCGAAGCTGAGCCCACCGGCTTTGAACAGGTCAAGACGCTGCGACGGACACGGGCGCCGCTCGGGATACGTCAGGGCGTACTGAATCGGCGTGCGCATATCCGGCGTGCCAAGCTGCGCGATCAGTGAACCGTCACAGAATTCCACCATGGAGTGTAGGATCGACTCCGGATGGATGACCACCCGGATCCGATCGACGTCAAGATCGAACAACCACCTCGCCTCGACAATCTCCAACGCCTTGTTCATCATGGTGGCTGAGTCGATCGTTACCTTCGGCCCCATATCCCATGTCGGGTGGTTAAGGGCATCCTCGAATGTGGCGGCGTCGATGGCCTCGTCGCTCCAGGTCCGAAAAGGTCCGCCCGACGCCGTGAGGTAGACGGCCTCAACCTCACTCGCACGTCCGGCCCGCATCGCTTGAAAGATGGCCGAGTGCTCGCTGTCGACGGGGATAATCGTCGCACCGGTCAATCCCGCCAGCGGCATCAGAAGCGACCCGGCCATCACCAAGGCCTCTTTGTTGGCCAGGGCGATCCGCCGCCCCAGCTCGACAGTCCGAAGCGTAGCCGCAAGCCCACCCGTACCGACGACGGCACAAACGACACAGTCGCTCGGAACACTGTCGACGAGCTGCACCATCGCGTCGGGACCGGAGAGGATGTTCGTGTCGCGCGCGATCGCATCCTTCAGGTCGGATGCGCGGTCCGCCTGAACAATGGCCACGGATTGGGGCCTGAAGCGGTTCGCCTGCTCGGCGAGTTCCTGATATCGCGATCCCGCGGCAAGACCGACCACGTCCCACGCATCGCGCATGGCATCGAGTACGGAAAGCGTGTTCTTTCCGATCGATCCCGTTGAGCCCAAGACGATCGCGCGTTTCTTCATCGGTTCAAGACTTTCATCGGCACGGGCGGCGAAGAATACGTAGGTTCTCGGACGGGATTTTAGAGGCGTGGTACGTACAAAACAAGTCGTCCGCAAGTGCGGCACGGGCGACTTCCGACATCTTCACACGGGTCACGACGAATTGCCGCCCATGGGCGACGGACCTATAATTACCTGGTGCCGCTTCCAGAAAGGTAATGGTGTTTCTTGCTCCCCTCCTTAATAAGGAGGGGTTGGGGGAGGTTCTTCGCCGTCTGCATGAACCCCCCTTTATCCCCCCTTGGTAAGGGGGGAAGAAAGCGGAACAACCTTTGTTGAAACGGCACTGGCTGATCGCTTGACGAACCCGATAGTTGTTTGGAGCGGACCGTGCGGAAGCGTCTATTGTCCACGCGTCTGTTTACCGTTGAACAAAGGGAGTATCCCCAGGCCGGTCGCGATCCGCTGGTTCGGGATGTCATCGTCCATCCGGGGGCGGTCGTGATCCTGCCGATCCTCGACGACGGGCGGGTCGTGATGATCCGTAACTACCGGCACGCGGTCGAGCGGGAACTCTGGGAACTGCCGGCTGGGACTCTGGAGCCGAATGAGGAACCGATCGAGACCGCTCGGCGTGAACTCGAGGAGGAGACGGGCTATCGCGCGGCCGTCGTGGCACCGATGGTCGAGTTTTTCACCTCGCCGGGGATTCTCAGCGAGCGAATGCATGCGTTCACAGCCACGGGTCTGACGCATGTTGGGCAGAACCTCCAAGGCGGCGAGCAGATCACGGTGGAGACGCTGGAGCGCGATGAGCTGCACCGGATGCTGATCGAGGGTGAGCTTCAAGACGGCAAGACGATCGCCGTTCTTGGAATGTACTTCGCTCAGGACGCGAAATGAGGGATTGAATTCGATGGGCTGGCAGGACCGAGATTATGCAAGCCGACCGGTGCATCCGGGACCGGCCTACCGGACCGCCCGACCCGGGTTTCCCTGGGGCGGAAGCATCGTCACGACGTTGATCATCATCAACGTGGCCATCTTCGCAGCCGGAGCACTGTTTCCGGGAATCCACGATCTTCTTCACGGCACGGACAGAGCGACTCCGTTCGGCGTTCAGTCAATCGCGGGATGGGCGGAGCTGCGTGCAGACCAGGTGATGCACGGTCAGGTCTGGCGGCTCATTACGGCGCAATATCTGCACGCCGGGATGTGGCACCTGTTCTTCAACATGCTCGTGCTGCACTTCCTTGGCCGTCCGCTCGAGCGGATGTGGTCGCCTCGCAAGTTCTTCACGATCTATACGCTTTGCGGTCTGGCGGGGAACGTCTTCTACACGGCCCTTGCGGTGCAGGGTGCGATTCCCACGTGGATGCCGGCCGTCGGCGCCTCAGGCTGCATCTATGGCATGCTTGGCGCTGTGGCGGTGCTCTTTCCGACAGCCACCGTGTGGGTCTACTTCCTGTTCCCCATGCGGATTCGAACACTGGCCTTCGTGCTCGCCGGCATTGCGTTTCTGTCCATCGTGACGCGTGGTCAGAACTTTGGTGGTGAGGCGTGCCACCTGGCCGGGCTCGCCTTCGGCGTCTGGTGGGCGATGAAGGGTGATGCCTGGTGGTCCTCGACGCGGTGGCGGATCCCGCGCGGCCGAGGTCGCGCTCGCCGCGTCAAACCGAGCAAGTTTGAGGCCAAGATCGCCGAGCGACAAGCGGACCAGGAAACGATCGATCGCATCTTGCGAAAGGTCTACGACGGCGGGATTCACACTCTAACCGAGCGTGAGAAGCGAGCCCTTCAGGAGGCAACCGACCGGCAGCGCACGCGCGAAGCGCAGGCCGGTCGCGTGGATCGACTTTGATCGTGTCGGGACAGGTTTCACCCGCAGCCCGCCTTGTATGTGTGGGTTACTCTTCCCTCTTGACGGTCAAGCGAGGGAGGCGTTCACGGAAAGTGGGCAGTGATGTCGTATCGCCGGCAAGCGTTGGATAACCCGCTCAACTGGTCGTTCGGGATCGGCCGGTTGTTCGGCATCCGCATGCGCGTACACATCATCTTCGTCATCTGCGCCGTCGTGCTCGTGGCGATGGAAGTTCACGGCTACGAACCGGGCAGCCGGTGGTCGCTCGGACGGGTCCTGATCGACTCACTCGGTTTGTACGCACTTCTGTTCCTGATCGTCCTGCTCCACGAGTTCGGCCACTGCTTCGGCGCGAGGTCGACCGGCGGTGAGGCGGATGAGATTCTGCTCTGGCCGCTCGGTGGGTTGGCCTACGTGAACCCGCCGCACAGGCCCGGTGCCCACCTGATCACGACTTTCGCCGGCCCGGCGGTCAACGTGATCCTTTGCGCGATTTGCGCAGTCGTCTTGGCGCTGTGGCTGGGGAGTCTCGGCGCCGTGCCGTGGAACCCGATCCATCCCTTCCAGCCGACCAGCGACTCGGTCATGCCGACAACGGCTCAAGCCTGGACGATCAAGTTCTTCGGGCTCAGCTACTTCATCCTGCTGATCAACCTGCTGCCGATCTTCCCGTTTGACGGCGGACGGGTGGTGCAGGCTTTGCTCTGGCGAAGCAAGGGCTATCACGCGTCCATGATGACCGCCACGGCAACGGGCATGGTCGGAGCCGTGCTCGTAGGGTTG
Source organism: uncultured Phycisphaerales bacterium (assembly GCA_965371725.1). Taxonomy (GTDB): domain Bacteria; phylum Planctomycetota; class Phycisphaerae; order UBA1845; family UBA1845; genus CBDUZO01. The sequence goes on along the minus strand of CBDUZO010000011.1, from coordinate 40,526 downwards.
TTCGCCCTGTTCCTGGAATCCAACTGGGTGTTGCTGATGATCGCCGTGTTCGGCTATATCACCTGCTGGCAGCAACGCAAGATGTTGAAGGAACAGGGCGCGGTTGACACGGGGGCGTTCGGATACGATTTCTCAGGCGGATACACATCGCTGGACGCCGCCGCCGCCGACCGTGAACACAGACCCGGTCTCTTCGAGCGACGACGTCAGAGGAAGGCCGCCCGCCTGGCCGAGCTTCAGCAAAAGCGAGATCAGGAGCATGAACAAGCGGTCGAAGAAGCGTTGCGAAAGGTCTCCGAGTTGGGCATGGACGCGCTCACGCCGCAGGAACGCCGCATCCTCGAAGAAGAGACCCGCCGCCGGCAGTCGACAACCTCCTGAATGACCGTGCGCGATCCGGCACCAGCAGCGAGCGCGGGCTTGAAGCCCGCGCGAATCACACCAGGCTGGATTCCCCCGCGGTGCGAAGCGAGTAGGGTGGGCACCGCCCACCAAGAACATCGCCACCGATGGTGGGCCATGCCCACCCTACAATCCGCCGATGGTGGGCCGTGCCCACCCTACAATCCTACGGTAGCACGAACGATTTGGCCCGGCGTCTTGCGGAGCATCGGTGCGGGCGCAGCCGGACGTTTACGGCATGTGGGGTACGGTCGAAGAGTCAGAAGAGTGTCAGTCGCTACTGGTTCGGATCCACGACCACGCGGCCACAGATGTCCTTGAGCTCAGCCAGTTTGCCGGAGCACTCATCGAGTGCCTGGTTCTTGGCACTAGCCTCGAGCTCCCTGGCGCGGTCGGTGAGAATGGGGTATCCATAACCGCCGCCGCTGCCCTTCAGTTGATGGGCAGCCGTGCGCAAGGCGTCGAAATCGCTGGCGTCTATCGCCTGCTCCATCCTGTCCAGCCGATCACCGAGCCCCTTGACAAAATCAACAACGATGTCGGCAAAGGAGGCGTCCTCGCGCACCAGCTCGGACCCAATCAAGTCATCCGGGCCCTGGTTGTTCTCCGTCATGGCATCCGTTCCTACGATGGCGTTTGTGGTCCAAACCCAGTTACACGGATTCATCGACAACTCGAAACGGTGAGTTGTGTTAGCCTCGTTATTGGCCCTTGAAGATGAACCGCCATTGAACCGAACCCCGTCAGCGCCCACAGAAGGAGCGCGCGATCCAAGCAGTTGTCCGACGTGGAGGACATCTGACAGCGGACCGCCGCCGGCAGTATCACCAAGACTGCTTTGCGTCCGATAAGCAGGGAAGTCTCGGCCCGGATGGCTTTCGGAGCTGAAGCGCAGAGGAGCCGCCTACGTGAGCATGACCGCCGCGAGAAGACCCGTAGAAAGACGTCCCGGCAGGTGGCGGCGAGGCGTCGGATCGCTCTTTGTGTGAGCGCTCGACGAATTGGGTGTTGACTGTGGCTCTGCGGCACGATGCCAACTACGCCGCGGGGCTGACCTGGCCGAACCGCTGCTTCCACTCGTGGGGGATCAGTTCGTGGACGCGATCTTCCGGGTGGGTGTGGGTCCGCATCAGCACGTCCCGGAAGTACGCGAACGGATCAACGCCGTGCAGTTTGCACGAGACGACGAGGCTGAACAGGATGGCCGCGTTGTGGGCTCTGTTTTCACTGCCGCAGAACATCAAATTCTTGCGGCCAATGACCCCCTGCTTGATCTGCCGTTCTAGAGCAAAGTCTGTTTTTGTGTAGCGACCGACCCCCCTCTTTCCCCCCTTGCCAAGGGGGGATGAAAGGGGGGTTCCGCTACACGATTTCCGAAAACGTTCTAAATGAGATAGCTTGAAACGAGTGTGGACACCGGCTTTCAAGCGGCGGTCAGTCCTTCGTCGGGAACATGGCGATCATGCATGTGGCGAGGTTCGACCGGTTGGGGTTCCGCCTGTGCGCGTCGAGAAGGGCCCGTTCGATGCGCCGCTCCGCCGAGGTGGCCATTTGTTCGTCGGCGGGCACGCCAGGATCGCCCTGTCCGACGATGGCTTCGGGCCCGGACAGCGCGCTCGTGAGCGTAAGTCCGCTATGAAGTCCATACCCCGCGACGAATGCGATCAGGATGCTTGCGGCGTAGCGGAACATACCGCGCATCGCAAACGGCGCGGCGCGGCGGGTCGGGGCTGCGGCGTCGTGCAGGATCAGCTTCGCCCCGCGCCGCTCGACGTGAACGTGCTTGGGCCCGGAGAGGGTCCGCATGGCGGCGACGGTCCGTAGGCCGCTCTCGTATTCAAGGCGGCAATGCTCGCACTCCGCCAGGTGGGCCTCGAGCCTCGATCGATCCCGCGGTTCGATCTCATCCCCCAGCGCCTCGGCCATGAGCCTCTCGAAATCTTCACAGATCATGACTCATCCTCCCAACGCCCATCGCGGTTCCAGCCTGTCACGCACCGCTCGGACCGCCCGCAGGTAATGCGTCTTGACGGTCGAGACTGCCAGCGAAAGCTCCTCGGCGATCCGTGCGAAGGTCATCTCGTCGTACACCTTGGCCACCAACACGGCGCGTTGAGTTTCCGACAACCCGTCGAGTGCCGCGGCGATGTCATCACGAAGCGTCTCGCGATCGATCGGTTCGACCCGTGCGTCAGCGGCGTCTTGCGCCGAGAGCCGCTCGTCGGCCTGGTCGCCGACCTCGACGCTCGCGCGCCGGTCACGGCGCAGGTCGATCGCCCGGTTCAGCGTGACGCGGCGCAACCAGCCGCGCGGTTGTTGCGGCGGTGTGCGTTCGCACTGCCGGGCCCATCTGACGAAGACGTCCTGAACGACGTCCAGGGCGTCGTGATGACGCCCCAGAACGCGATAGGCCCAACCGTACACATCGCCGGTGTAATGCTCGAACCCGGCGGCGGGTGAGTCAGCCGTCACTACCATCGGCGGTGTCCTTCGATTCGGTGTCCGTGCCTTTCTCGACGCGCGAGACGGCCATCAACACGTGCGGGCGATCGCGGAACGCCTTGCCGTCAAATGTCCATGTCACGGTACGCGGATCGTTCTCCTCCTTCATTTCGCCGTTGTGAGCGATGATCGTACCCGGCAACTCCGCAGCGATCCAGAAGTTGTGACCGCCGACTTCGTCTGTAATCTCAAAGCATTTCTTGGCCCGCTCGTAAGCCCGCTCGAACGCCGCGAGTTTCAAAGGGTTGAAGCTTGCATTCTCCCGGAGTGATTGTGTGAGGGCGGCGTATCCGGCGCCCAGAATTCGTTCGGCCTCGTGATCGAAGCATTCACTGGCTTGATCCTCCGGAACCTGCTCACACCGCTTGAAGACGTTGTTGAAATCATCAAGGTCTTCCTTTTCGTAGACATCCAGAAGGGCCTGCCTCGCGGTGAGCCACTGGATCGGCGGAAGGTCCGGCGCGCACTCATCCAGGGCGGCCTTGGCGAACTCAATCTGCTTGGCTGCCTCGACGCCGGCGAACGCTCGTGCGATCCGGAGCTTGTCGGCCAAGGTCAGATCCTCGGCCGGCTTGTCGCCGAGCTTCTTGATGTCGTCGTTGAAGATGGCGTCGTTCCAGTACTGCACGTAGCCCCAACGTCGGGGGTTGTAGGTGCGGCGGAAGTAATAATACGTTCCGTCGGCCTTCTCAACGACCTGAACCGTTGTCGGAAAGTCGAGATAGAGATCGGCGTCCGGGTCACCGGTGGGGGCGTAGTTGGAGTGCAACGCCGCACCGGGAGCGAAGGTGCGCTCGGCTGAGAGCATCTGCTTGTCGTCATCGCCCTCCTTCTTCTCCGTCTCGATGGTGACCTCCCATCCGCTGTGCGCCGAGGGTAGGGCGTCGGTGGTGACGAAATCCTCGGGGCTCCCCTCATAGGTGAGCGACACGGTGACCGTTCCGTCGGGAACGATTTTGATATGTTCCGACCGGATCAGGCAGCCCAGGGTCTGCGGCAGGACCAGGCACGCTACGGCGACGCAGACGCTGAATCGGTTGTTGATCATGGTTGGCATCCTCTCTGTTGGGGTACATGTTCGGTTCTTACCTCACAGGACGATGTCACAGGTGGTTTGGACTACAGGATTCGGGCCGATTTGAGATTATCGGACGATTTCAATGGGGCGTCGGAGAGGATACAGCCCGGACCCTGCGCGGACGGGACTTCGCTGGGGTGGTACTGGACATGCTGAACGGGCGACGCGGACCGGCTTCGTACCCGTTCGCGTTGGACTCGAGGGGTCATGCGGCCCTTCGGCGACGGCGGAACAGCGCGGTTGCTCCAAGCGCGAGTAGTAGCAGCGATGTCGGCTCCGGCATGGCGATGATATTGTCGATGGCCAGCTCCTGCCCACCGATTTGGAAGCTCGTGACGTTACCGTCCAGCGTAAGACACGCCGGGTGCAAGCCGTCCATGATGGTCAGCGTCACGCCCGCGGCTATATCCGCCGGGAGGTCCGTGAGTTCATCCACAATGTAGAGCTGTTCGTCGTTGACGGCGAAGTTGTCTGCCCCCCCGAACTCAAGATATTCGAGCTCGACATGAGTCACGTCGAACCCAAGGTGGTTGAAATCAAATCGTACGCTGATGTTGTCGAGTTCGAGCGGCGTTGTGGGGAAGTAGTCCGCGTAGGCTCCGCCTACCGTGGCGCGGTTAAAGCTCACGAACGCGTCGAGAAGGAACACCTCAACGGACATTGCGATGTCGTCCTCAACGAGTACCACGTCCCCGAGGGTATTCCCGGCATGTGATCCGTATTCCGTTCCCGGTGGGACCGATTCAAACCCGACCTTGGCGAACGAGTCCGTGGCGTCGGCCGGCAAGCACCAGCAGAATCCTGCAAGTATCAGGCAAGTGCAAACGAATCTACGTGTCATGTCTTTTGCCTCCCATCCCGCCGCAACGCAAGGAGCTTACGCGTTGTGCGGTCGTGTTACGCTGCTCGCATCAAAGGCCACGCAACTCAGCGTTACCGGCGACGAGGTACAGCCGGCCACCCGGCGGGGTCATGTGGCCGTCCTTAACGCGGGGATCATGCACTTCCGGGCGAGATGTCCCCCACCAGACAGCGAGCGTCGCGCATTCGGTCGTATCATTGCCCCTAGAGTGCCTAGGTTAGCAGGAATCGCTGTTCAGTGCAATACTGTGGAACACCAAGTTTACCAAGTTTCCGGGGTCGGGCCGTGTTTCCGGACACTACAGAGGAAGTGAGGCGTCGCCTCGCGCATGGTTCGCTGGGACCCGTTTGTGCAGCCATGCAGTACGCGAAGCCGGCGTGGGGGCTTGCGGGGACGCGTTAAGGACGGTTGCCGGGCGGTTGGACGGGGTGGTTGACTCCGTTCCCCGGGGAGCTCGCGAAGGTTCCGTCCGCACGGTGGAGCCGTGGCGCGGGCCCCGTATCGGACCATTGGCGGATGTCGCTCGACGAGGTGGTTTTTCGCGGCGTGTTGACCGTGAGCCCGACGTCTGAATCTTCCGATGACTACTTGGTGGCGAGAATCCGTAGGCCGATGGTAACGGTGGGGGATGCGGCGCGCGCTCGGCCGGCGGTCTGGACGCGTGCTGTTGGCATGGCGGGCAACGCACGTTGGGTTTCCGGCGGGAGACGCGGCAGTTAGCAGGCCGAGAGGGCGTGTTACGGACCGGGTATTGGGGCTTGTTCCGGCCTGATTTATGCTGTCACTTTGTGTTGTTTCCGGATTTTTGGAGCATTTAGCATCGAGGAGTTAGTGCTCATTTAACAGTAAAAACCTGTGCGACGAACGGTGTTGTTTTCGGACCGCAGATATGGTATATTCTTGAAGGGTATAAGAGGGTGAAGATGCGTGGTATCAGCTCGGGATGTGTTACCTCACCATTCGAGGGCGTGCTGAGGGCTGGTGCGCTATGTCACTCTGACGGCGATTCCTTGTATCCACCGCGCGCGGCTGCGGGGGTGACAGCTGCGCTCTAAGCGGATGGCGCGTCGAGACAGAACCTTGGCAGTGATTGTGTCCGGAGGAGAAGTGATGATAACGAGGAAGCGGTGGTTGGCCTGTGTGTTTGCGGGCGTGTTGGTTGCGGGTTCGGTGGCGTATGCCGATGTCACGTTGGAGTTGCGTCCATCCAGCGATACCGTTGCCAACGGTGGCCCGGTCGACGTCGGGGTCTACGCGGTTTGGAGCGGTTCCGGCGATCAGGATGTCGGACGAATCCGGGTCGTCTTCACCTGGGACAGTGACTACTTGCAGCTTACCGGTCATCAGGATGGAGACTACACGTGGTACTACGCGGGCTTTCCCACCGATCCGGGACCGGCGGGCGATGAGATCAACCTTCCGCAAAGCGGCGGCGTGCCCGACAACGACGGCGACGCGTTTTACTTTGCGTTTTCAGACTCGGGGGGGGACCCGCCGGTTGCGACGACGGAGGGCCTGCACGTTACGACGCTGGAGTTTCAGTCGCTTGACGCGACGCCAGGCACTTCCGTAACGATTCAGTCGTTGATCGGTTCGACCGACACGTACATCGCCACCGCCCCGTACGGCGGCGACTTCATCACGATCACGATTGGCTCGGGCTCGACGTGGAGCATCACCTGCGACACGGGGAATCCCGTGACCAGTTGCGACGACGGCAATCTCTGCACCGATGACTACTGTCAATCGGAGACGAGCTGCACGCACACACCGGTGTCCGAGGGCTTGCCGTGTGGCGATACGGGCTCCGGTGATTGCGACGATGCCGATAGCTGTGATGCGAGCGGCAACTGCCTTCCGAATTACTGGTCACCCGGCACGGAATGCGGCAACCAGGATGAGAGTGATTGCGACCACCCGAACACGTGTGACGTTGCGGGCGTGTGCCAACCGAACTACGAGCCCGTTGGCGAGGCATGCGGGAACCAGGACGACAGTGATTGTGACCACCCGGATACGTGTGACGGTGCGGGCGTGTGCCAACTGAACTACGAGTCCCTCGGCGGGGAATGCGGGAATCAGGATCAGACGGATTGTACCGACCCGGACCGGTGCGACGGGGCCGGGGCCTGTGATCCCGTCCATGCGACCAACGGTTTCCCGTGCACCGACGATGAGAACGAGTGTACGGATGACGTGTGTGAGACCGGTGAGTGTGTGCACCCGTTCTTGTCGGTGGAGACTCCGTGTGGCGATGATACGGACGACGCCTGCACCGCCCCGGATTGGTGCGACGGCATCGGGACGTGTCTCCCTCGCGATCTATGGGATTGTTATGTCTGGCCGGACATTTACTGCCTGGATGTGGGTGGTCTGGCGACCTGCGTGGAGTGTCTCGAGGCGATTCACTGTGACGATGAGAACGAGTGCACGCAGGACTTCTGCAGCGGTGCGCACGTGTGTATGAACTCGTCCGACGGGCCGCAGAATGGTGAACCCTGCACGCCCAACGGTGTGTACTGCGACGGTGTGGATGTGTGTGTCGACGGGGACTGTCTCTCGCCGAACATTCCGCCGTGCAATGATGAGAACCCCTGCACCGATGCGGTGTGCACCGAGGAACCGCAGGATTGTTACAACGTTCCCAACGACAGCAATGACTGCGACGACGGTGAGTTCTGCTTGAACGGTTCCGAATACTGTCAGGACGGTGTTTGCATCTCACCCGGCCCGCCGTCCTGCGATGATGACAACGAATGTACGGCCGATTGGTGCGACGACGACCCGGAAATCGATGATTGTGTGCATGAGAACTTGCCCAATATGACGGGGTGCGAGGATGGTGAGCCGTGTACGTTCTACGATTACTGCCTGAGCGGGACCTGTAGGTCGGGGAGTCCGCCGGTCGGCTCGGGTAAGGTGAACCTGGCTTGGTTCCCGTCGGCACCGACCGCGATTCTCGATGAGCCGTTTGAGATCGGCCTTTACGCGCGATCCACGACAGGTGGACCGGTCGACCTTGTCACGATCAATCTCGTACTCGAGTGGAACCCCCAGAAGGTCGAGTTGTTGGGAATCAACAACAACGGCCCCTATGCGTGGTTTTCGACATTCTTCCCCTGTGATTCGCCGCAGGATTCGCTCAACACGTGGCAGTTTCCGGATGGGCCGGATTATGAGTGCTGCGACCCCTACCCGGCGTGCTGCGGGGGGTCGTGCGAACCGGAGTACCCCGATTTCCCCGACAACGATGGTGACGCGTTGTTCAGCGTATACTCCCAGCTGGGCGCCCCGGCCCAGGCGACTCCGGCGCCTGGACTTCTGATCACGAGCTTCCGGTTCCTTGCGTTGGAGACGACTCCGGGCACCACGCTTTCCCTTACGCTTTGCAAGGGCGATTCGCCGACCGTGACAAAGATCAACGGTGGTAACCCGCCTGAGCTCGTCCACGGCGTTCTCGGCTCGGCAAACATCCTTGTCGTGACGTGCGTCGACGACGAAGACTGTGACGACGGGCTGTTCTGCAACGGTGAGGAGCGTTGCGTGGGCGAAACGTGTGTGGATGCCGAGACGGAGGCGTGCGATGACGGCCACGATTGCACGGAGGACTACTGCGACGAGGGCAACGACACTTGCACGAATACGCCGCTCGACTATCTCTGCGATAACGACTTGTTCTGCGACGGCGAGGAGTATTGCGACGCGGCCCACGGTTGCAGGAATGGGGTTCCCCCGAATTGTGACGACCCGGATCCGTGCACGGAGGACTACTGCGACGAGGACCTGGACCAGTGCGTGAACGAAGAGATTCCGTGGTGCTGGCCGTGTGAGAACGACAGTCAATGTGAGGACGGGATACCGTGTACGACCAACACCTGTGACCCGTTCTTTGAGGTGTGCGTATATCCGCGGAACCACGACTTCTGCATCGACGACGGGCTGTACTGCAACGGCGAGGAAATCTGCAATCCGAGCGATCCTGATGCTGATGAGGACGGGTGTGCGCACGGTCCGCCGCCGTGCGCGCCGGAGGACTGCGATGAGATCAACGACACGTGTCCGTGTGCGGTGCCGCTCGTGGAATCCCTCGGTCCGCGCTACATTGCCATAACGCCGCAGGTGGATGAGGGCACGCGGTGTGCGTTCCTGGTCACGTACTGCAACGGCACGATCTCGAAGTACGTGGGAGACGTAACGCCGTGGGACGTGAACTGCGACATGGAGATTGACAGTACGCTTGGGTTCCTCATCGATAATGACTTGGATGCAGCGTTTCTGACACCGGCCGAGTGGGAGGGTATTGTCTACGTGACCGGCGAGGACATTGTTCCGGAGTACTACTACGAGGTGCAAGCGGACTGCGGGCCCGGTGATCCGATGCCTGAGGCCGTGCCGGCCACCTTCCAGAACGATTACGTCACATACGAAAGTACCTGGATGTGGGGGGACACGGTGCCCACCGGAGAGGTCAATATCGACGATATTCTCGCCGTGATCTCCGGATTCCAGGGCGGATTCATGAGTCTCCTCGGTCCGACGATTCTTCCGAACCTGGATGTGATGCCTTGCCTACCGAACCAGGAGATCGACATCGATGACATTCTGGGCGTGATCGGTGGATTCCAGTCGAAGTCCTACGCGGAGTCTTCGCTATGTGGGGTCCCGTGTGCACCGTGATGCAGCCGATCGCGTGAGGTGTGGCGGACCTTAACGGACTGTGCGAGCCCAGGCCTGTCGTAGTGGGGGTTTGGGCTCGCTTTTCGCGCGCGGACCGGAGACGCCTCGAACGGTGATTCTGAGGGTCTTCGGCGGGTGCGGCCTGTTTCCTAACCCTGGTTCAACCATGCAATGAGGGTGAGGGTGTCGGGGGCGTTCGAGACACCATTGCCGTCGAGATCGATGCAATAGGCGGGCAGCGGCGGGTCGCCGTTCAGCGCGCGGATGAGCGAACCGAGGTCGCGCGAGTTGGTGATGCCGTCGTTGTTCACGTCGCCCGGGAACCGGCCGATGCGAGTCCCGGTTCCACTTGGCGTATGAGTGATGATCGTCATGGCTCCGGCGGCAATCGGGCGATCAAGTACGACCGTCGCATTCCGGTCGGATATCTTGACGCTCCTGACGCGCGGCGGCGTGGCTGTACCGTCCTCTACGCGGAGGTCGGCGGCGCTTAGGCCAACGGGTTTGTCGCTGAACACCATGCTGATCCGGTCCCAGACGCCGGCAGTGTTGCCCATGGTCAGCCACCTCGCATCGACGCTTCCGCATTCGGGATTGCTTGAAGTGATCCAAACCGGGCGGTCTTCGGTGGTCACGTGCAGGGTGAGGGGTTCCGTCTCGATTGGTTCAATCGGCTTGCCTTCGGGCGTGCGCAGCATGGTTTCCTGTGCGCCCTCGACAAAGCCGATGGTGAAAGTGCCCCTTGCGTCCTCGGAGACCATGAGCTTCAGAGTCCCGCAATAGTCCTTCACTCCCTGTGGCCGGGTGTTGACCGGCCCGCCGATGCGGAACAGTACGCTCATCCAGCGGTACCCGGGGGCGACAGTGTCGGTGTCGGCGAACGCAATGGCTTGCTCCCCGGCGTGGGCAAACCTCAGGTCCGTCAGGTCGATGTAAGCGTTCTTCGTGTTCTGCAAGCCCTGGAGCGTGAACCTGTCATACCCGACGGGTTTCACGGAGCCCGACTCCCCGGTTGCGAAGCTGAGCGTGTCGACCTCCGCCTGAAAGGCACGCATCCGTTCGTTGTTTGGTGACCAGTCGCGCAGCAGGATCTCGGCCGTCAGGATGTCGCCGGGTGCCACAGTCATCTCGCTAACACCGCGACCGCAGATCGGCACCGAGTTGATCTGCGTCAGTTCGAGCGAGAAGGTCGGCGTCTGCGCAGGTGTGACCGTCGTCAGCGCGCCGAGTGCCCAGCAGACCATCCAACATGTGCTGAGGTTCCGCATGAAGAGTCCTCCTTCGTGTTTTGTAATTCGGGTGCGTTTCGCCACGGGTTGCAAAGCCCGTGCCGACAACCGCTTCGTTCTCGCCTAGAAGACCCGCTTCCATGGGCCGGACCGACCACGCCGGTGCAAGCCCGCGAGCGCACAAGGCGGCTTGGCCCATGCCTCACAGCGATTGGGGATTATCAGGTTGGAGTGTCGATGTGTAAACCCTCTGGCTGATGAGGGGGAGACCCGCTGGAAGCAGCGGGCTGCCGGTCTCCACCGGGGTTTGGCCCCGTCGTGAACCGAGCCCTTTCTCCATCATCTGAGACAAAGTCCGCCCGCCCGGATGCGGATCCGGGCGGGCGGAAGACGATGTACGATCAAGCAACCCCAGCGGACGTTGCCTACGGGCACGGAACCGGGCAGCCTGTATGCGAATAGGGCAGACTCTGGAATGCCCAAATCGTTACTATCACGTCGTCGATGTCAATAAACTTGTTCGGCGCGCAGGGCGATACGTCCACAATTTCCATTGTGGTCTGGGAGAAGTCACTCTGGAACCCGGCGATTACTAGCAGAATATCGTCGATGTTGACTTCGCCGGTGTTGTCGTGATCGCACCACAGATAGGTTTGGGCGGACCCGGCGTCCGAGACGTAGACGCCGCATTCGGCCTCGACGTTGTAAGTGCTGCTGGGCACGATGTTCACGTCGCTTACGATCACGGTTTCCCAATCGTCGATCAACTGGAACACAGGCGTGTCGGTCAAGGAGCCGTCGACATCAATGTACTTGAACAGACACGGCCAGTCGTCGGGCGAGGTGAGGCGAAGTGCGACCATACCGGGAGCACCGGCCGGGAGTGGCGTGGCCTGAATCCTTCTGGAACCCAACGGCTCGACCACCGGAGCCTCGGCGATGGCCGTTCCCAGGCAACCGCCCGTCCCATCGCAGATGTCGTCGCCCGTGCAGATGTCCTCGTCGTTGCACGGCGTGCCATCCGGCTTGTAGTTGTCGACACACGAGCCGTTGCCGTCGCACGTGTCCGGATCATCGCACTGGTCTGATGATGGATCGCCGCAGGGGACACCGAGAACCTCGAAGTTGTCCAGGCAGAAACCGGTTCCGTCACAGGTGTCGGGGTTGTCACATTCGGTGTCCGCATCATCGCCGCACGGCGTACCGGGAGCGTAGGGCGGGTGCGAGCAACTGCCCGTATTGCACACGTCGTCCGTGCAATCGTTGCCGTCATCAGGGCATTCGGTGCCGTCCGGCTTGAAGTTCGATTCGCACACTCCGGCGCCGTCGCAGGCGTCCGGATTGTTGCACTCGTCCTCGTTCTGGTCGCCGCATGCCGAGCCCTCCGCCCGGGGCGACCAGTTCAGGCTCGAGAGCACCGGGTTGCACTCCTCGCAGTCGTTCAATGGGTTGGTCGTTCCCTCCGCGTAACACGTCCCGTCGATCACGCAATCGTTGACCGGCAGGATGTTCAAGACGATGTCGCCGACATTGTCCTCAAAACCGGCGACCCGGATGAAATACTCGGTACTGATGGTGGTGTTGAGTACCAGCGCGGCATGGAGCCCGACGCCGCTGTCGTCGTCACAGGCCAACTCGTTGAGATCGTCGCAGTTGTCATAGACGCTCAGGACCGAGTCGTCCGTCGGGGCGAACTGACTGCCCGTGGTGCTCATGAAGAGCTCGCCGTTGCACAGGGCGGTGTAGCGGAACCACACATCATGGTTCGAGTCTTCCGTGCAGGATGCCTCGGCATCGTCGACATCCCCGGCCGTCGCGTTCGTACTGACGTTCATGCCCTCGAAGACCTCGATGGCATCGGCGCATGTGTCGTTGCAGTTCGGGTTGGGCACGCCCTCACAGACGCCCTCGCCGTCGCAGACGTCATCGTCGGTGCAGGGGTTGCCGTCATCACACTCGGCGCCGGCCTCCCTGAAGGACCAGTCGCCGGTCGAGATGCCGGTATCGCACTCCTCACAGTCATTCTCGGGGTTGTACTCGCCCTCGGCATAACATTCGTCGTTGATCAGGCAATTGCCCGGATCGAGCTCGCTGACGCACGTATCCGCATCCTCATCGCAGAAGTCAGTCGTACAGGACAGTCCGTCCTCGCAATCGCGCTCGCCCCCACCGGAGCAGACACCACCTGTGCACGTCTCACCGACGTTGCAGAAGAGGTCATCGTCGCATTCCACGCCATCGGTCACGTTGTTGGCCAGGCACGTGCCGACACCGTCACAAGTGTCCGGATCGGTGCAGTCCGTGTCGTCGTCGTCGCCGCACGGCGCGCCGGGTGGTTCGATGTTGGTCTCACATGTGCCCTCGCCGTCACACGTGTCCGCGTGGTCACACTCGTCTTCGGTTGAGTCGCCGCAGGGCTCGCCGAACGGCTCGAGATTGTCCAGACAGAGGCCCGTGCTGTTGCACGTGTCGGGGTTGTCACACTGCGAGTTGAACGGATCGCCGCAGGCAGCCCCCTCCGGAAGGAAGGGATGGTCCACCGAGCCGTCCGGGTTGCAGATATCGTCCGTGCAGTCATTACCGTCGTCGATCAGCGTTAGGTCACCCGTATCAGGATCACAGCAGTAGGCCGGGTCGTGATTGAGTTCGTAAGAGCACGTGCCGTCCAGTTCACAGACGTCCGTCGTGCAGGCGTTGTCGTCGTCGCAGTCCTGGTCTTCCTGGCAGGCGATCGCGATGATGGCCGACACAATGTCCACCGGCACGATCGGAATTTGGTTCGTGTCACGCAGCACGGTCTGATTGCCGCCGACGAATCCGACGGTAAACATGCCGGCTGTGCTCGCTGGAACGTCCAAGACCAGCGTGCCGCAATACTTGCCCGCACCGGCGTAGGCGGCGGCGTCCGAGGTGTACATCAGGCTGGCGCTGAAGCGATAGTCCAAAGTGCCCGTATCGACGAAGGCAAACTGCAGTGCAATACCGGAGAAGACGTAGTCTGGGTGGTTCATGTCGATGAAGGCGGAAACGCTCGGTTCGCATTCGCCTTCGGTGGTGTTGCACTCGGGAAAGGGGTCGCCGAAGATCCCGCACTCGATGTTCTCGGAGCAGGTTGGGATGGCGGGCCCGAGTACGCCCGCGTATCCGGTCGAATCGATCTTGGCCTGCCAGCCTATCAGCAAGCCGTTGTTTCCCACGCACGCGCCTCCGCCCGGGCAATCCGGATCGCTGATGCTGCAGACTGTGAACCCATCCGAGCAGACACCGACGTCGGGCACCGGGTCCCAGTTGTCCAGCCAAATCTCCAGCGTGACGTATTGACCGCCGCCTTCCAGGACGATCTGGTTTCCGTTAATCGTGTACGCCCCGCTCGCGCCGACCGGGATGAGTGAAAACTCGGCCCCGTACGCAGCGCCGCACAGGGCTCCCGTCAAGCAGGCCGCCAGCACGTGTTTCGTTGGGTTTCTCATGGTCTTGTCCTCCGTTTCTTAGATACCGCGCCGCAGATGCACACCATCGGACATGCCGCCAAGTTGTGGGGTAGCCTCCGATCCGCTCCCCTCAGCTACAAGCCTTTCCGCGCTCCATTGCCTACGCTCCAGCGTCGATTATATCAGACCAACCCATAAATGCCGCACGGAAATCGCCTACGCTGCAGATTCTTCAACGTTCACGTTTTCGTGCCATGTGGCCGGAAAGGAACGTTGCAACTACGGACACGGAATGGAGCACCGCCCGTTCTACGATTCACTTTGAAAAGCCGCGATCGCACTGAGAATGTCATTTATGTCGATCAACTCGTTCGGAAGGCATGTGCCGCTCTCGGTTCCGATCAGGTCGGTTTGTTTTTTTGTGCCGTGGCTGAAACCATCCGGAGGCGCTGCGATGACCAAGAGAATGTCGCCGTCGGGACTGTCGCAGCCCCCCAACGCAATATCCGCGCGGCTGTCCGTTCCGGCGGCGCCGCATCTCCCGGTGATCCGTAGTCAGCCTCGATGGCGGAACTGGTGTTCGTGGCAAGGGCCTCGCCGGCGCCCCGGACCGTACGGCACGTCGCTCGGCCGGCGCGTCGGGAGGATCGGGTCGTTCCGAATAGCCCTGCGACAGCGTGGCACATGCACAGCTCAGCCCTCAATTGCGATCGGCAAGGCGCTGTCACGGGCAAGGCATGTCGCACGGGTAAGGGATGCTTTGGAACCCCCAGATGACGGCAAGAATGTCGTCGATATCCACGCTACCGGTCACTGTGGCATCGGGTACGCAAGGATAGAGATCGGCCTGCTCCAACGAGGCAACGCTGAAATCGCTTTGGAACACCCGGATGCTGGCCAGGATGTCGTCGATGTCGACCATGCCATTCGGCGGCGGATATACCTCGCCCCATGCCCACGTGCTGGCACTGACCTCGCTGGAGAACTCCACGCCGCACTGCGCTTGTACCAGGTAGGTCGATACAGGCCCGGGCGCCATGACGCTTGGGATGATCTCCTCGCCGTGGACGCTGATCGGGCCGTTCCACAGGCCGTCCCATTCTTCCGGCGTCAGGAAAACCGGTGTGTCGCCGAGCGTCCCGTCCTCTTGCACGTACTTCGAGACGCAGGCGATATCCGGGTTTGCGGGGTCGCCGCTGACCAAGATTGCCTGGGAAGCGAGCCCGTTGGGCGTCACCCGCAGATACCTGCAGCTGTCGCCAATGACGGTCGGTTCGAGGCAGGTGCCCGGCGGAAGCACCGTGACCGTTACCGAGGCTCCGATCCGAGTCGGGATGGGCAAACCGTTCGTCGTTCTCAGGAATGTCTTGTTCGAGTCCGGTACAAGAGCGACCTCGAACACGGTCCCCTCGGTTGCGTCCGGCGACACATCCAGCGTGTATTCGCCCAGATACGCCGGTGTCGAACCCACGGACGCCGTATCATACAGAAGTGCAGAGCCGATTCGGCTCATGGAGCAGTTGGAGAAGGCGAAACAGTACAACTCGTGGAACACGAAGTCCGACCTGTTTATGTCGATGCGCGCGCCGCAGTTCTCGCCGGGGCACTCGGAGCAATCGAGTGTCAGATCGCCCGTCCCGGAGATCCTGGTGATCTCGAGGTCAGCCTGGTAACTGGTCATGTCCTCCACCTGCTCGATGAATACCTCGACCGACACGCTACCGCCGGCAAGTGCAACCGATGTGTTCGCTTCAATGCTTATCTGTGTAGCTACCGGAAGGCACTCGGGATCGAGTGGTTCATCGCTACAGAGGACTCCGTCGCCATAGTGGTGGCTTCCGTTGTCGAAGATGCACGCGGATTCCACGGCCTGTCCACAGGTGCCGTCGGCGTAGCAGCATGCGCCGGGACAGGGGACGCAGCTATCGGAGTCCTCATCGCATACCTCGTGCGGGTCGGTACACGGCTCCGTACCGGAGTAGCAGTCGCCGTCGTCGCAGTACTCTTCCCCGTCACACCACAACCCGTTGTCACAATCGACGCCAAAGCAGGGCTGCTCCTCGCCGGCCGTGACGGTGATCCAGTACAACTGCGTCTGATCGGGAGAGCTGCCTTCGTATACCTTCACGTAGTAATCCCCGGCCTCGCTGAGATTCGTCTCCACGATCTCGGTTTGGCCGGTCGCAGCCGAGTCACCGACGGCGAGCTGCGTAGTACCATCCGTGTCATAGATGGCGGCGTTGAGGTTGGCTTGGTAGTTGCTCCACGTGTCGTCACAGGCGCCGCCGGTGCAACAGGGCCCGGGGCCGGGCGGTTCCGCCTCGTCCCAGTACTGGAGTCCGATGGGATCCACCTCGACCGTGATAAAGCGGGGACCCGAAATCGTGAAGCGGAAGTAGTCCTGTTCTCCGTCGCGGTCGATGCTCAGAACCGACCCGTAGTCGACGGACGTCCCCGGTACGGGGCCTCGTACTAGCGGTGAGCCAATCTCGACTGTTCCTAAGTCGCCGGCGGTGCCGCTTGTATTGTCGTGCTCGTAAGGGTCTCCGTAGCTCCGTTGACCTGCGCGGATGTCATCGTGTTGGGGGCCGTCATGAGACGTGCTCATATACGGTTCCATCAACTTCGTTCCGCTATTCGGGCAGACATGGGCCAGGCCAATCCCATGCCCATGCTCATGGGCGGTCACGTTGCGCAGGAAGCGATAATTGTATGACGAGGAACCCCAATTCTCCGAGCTATCGAGCAGCATGTCGCCGATCTGTGGATAATAGTTGTAACCCAGTGTGCCATTGGAACCGTCAATGTTGCGCATGGCAATGCGGATCATCCCGCGGCTCGAGCTCCCGTCGGACGTCCGCCACGTAGCGCCGTCGTCCCATTCCTGGTCGTAGATGATACGCGTGTAGGTGAGGCCCGTGAGCTCCTCCCACCGGTCGAAGATCGCCTGGAACTTGCTGATCCAGAGCGCTCGATTGCCCCCAAAGAGCGAGTCCATGCGGCTGAACAGCTCGCTGTACCCTTCGTCGTCGTCTCCTCCGGCGGATGGGATCCATAGTCCGTCAGGTACGAAGCTCCATGTGAGTTCCTTCGGGTCGCCGTAGTTTCCGCCCGACCACCGCGTGCCGATGAAGTACGCCGTGGGCGGGACCTGGCTCCAAAGCCAGTCGTTCCACCGCTCAACAACGTCCGGGTCGGTTCCCTCCGCGAAGCAGGCGACCGGGCGCGGGTATTCGATACCGATGTCGAGGAGCCCAACGGTTCGCTGCGGCTCGAGCGTCGTCCCGGAAGCGACAACCGTTCCGAGATTCGGCGTGTTGACAGGAACCCGCGCGAACGTGTCCCAGTGGGCGGACGATACCGGCCAGTCGGACTCGATGGGGCTCGTGCTCGCAGATCCGGTTGGCCCCGTCGGCGCGGAGTGCAAAAGACCGCAGACGCCGGCCACCGCCAGAAGTGTCACGGATCCCAATACAATTGTTCTACCTGGCATTGCTACTACTCCCTTTAGCTCATCGCTGCTTCAAGCAAGCGGGCTGGTCGCACCGGTGCGTCGCCATGGTCCGAGGTTCCATCCGGATCATACCCTGCTCAGCCGCGTTCCGCGTTCAGAGTAGAGCATTGTTTCGGCCTCCCATGGCTGTTTCGCCAACCGTAGGCGGCCTCATGGGGGGGGGAACCCACGTGCGGCCAGCGGCACATTGCCGATGTTCACCGTCCCGAAGTCGTCAGCAACCTACGCCGGAGCCATGATACTCGCCTTGCGGCGCATTACCCGAACGCCACGGCAGTGTCCGGATTGGCCCTGCGTGCATCAGGAGGCGAAGCTTCGGACGACCGTCCCAATAACCCCTATATAAACAACTGTACTGTCACGCCGCTCGCGTTTCAATCGAAAAAGGACGCATGCAAGCCGTACGAGCGACCGGTTGGATGCTGCAGACCAATGCAGAGAGTACACGATGACCAGTGTCGTTGGGCAAGTTGGCCGCCGCGCGGGCGAGATCGGGCCACCGGGTCCGTGACAGTTTGGGCAGCTTCAGCGTCGTACGCTGATACAGCCTGAAAGGCTGACCTACAGTAGCCGTGGGCAAGTCCCGCCGAGGCGGGACGCCGCCCACGGTAACCCCGACACCCGTTCCATTCGACCCTGTAGGGGTCGCATAAACGTCTCGTTGCACACGCCGCAGAGGATAGACGACCCCTTCAGGGTCGGGCGATTCGGTAGCGTCCTCCGGGGGCGGCGCTACGCTTGCCCCCGGCTATGACAGAGCAGGCCTTCAGCCTGCGACCCCACCCGCCGATTCTGTCACGGACCCGGGGCCGCCGGCCTTGCCCCTGATTGCGTTTGCATCTTTCACAACGCATGGGCCGGATCTTATGGGCACGGCGGGTCAGGCGGTTCCTGGGGCCGTGCACCTGGCGTGGGGCGATGTCGGCGAGCGGAGGATCGGGCGCATCAACACGCGCCGTTGTCACCGAGACGCCGATGGACCGGGCGTTTCGCGCGGCGGTTGGAAGGTCGTTTCTCCTAGAATAACAGGGGTGTCAGCGTGTCTGCGCGGTGCCGGTTGGCAGCGTGCGGAACCGAATGCATCTCATCGTTGGCAACGGATGAGTGGTGGGGTCGGCTTCCATTGCACGGTCAAGCGAAATCCACGCGGATGCGATGTGTCGTGCCGTCGGAATGGCACTGCGGATAGGACGAATACTGGCGCCGGTGTTCGGCCGGGCACGACGAACCCGTTTCGATGGAACGGAGCTTCGGAGGGGCGGCGCGCGACGGCGTGGTGCCGCAGGCGGGGCGAAATCCCGGGCGTGCAGATCGGATTCGACAACAGGTGGTCGTGCTGTTTGTATCGGCACCGTAATAATTGGTGGCTATCGGCAAGATGGGGGATTTCCGGCGGAGAGCGGGCAACAACCTGGAAAAACTGCTTGACTCGCCTTGGGGCGTTCGGTTACTATCGGCCTCAATGGATTTGGCTGTCCGGGCGCCTTCCTGGGCTCTGCGGTCCGCAGGCTTGTTGGGGTGGGGTCTGGAGTTGGCGTTCGTGAATTTCCGGATTTGGGCTTGGAAATGGGCTTGGATACCGGACTATGATACCGGGGTAGCGACAACGGTGTGGGAGGGAGTCTACTAGGGACCTTGGCTTAGCGATGCGTGTCGGGATGGTCCGTCCGAGTTGAGTTACACGTGGATATACTCTTGGCTCGGCGGAGGTTTTGTGCTATCCTAAGCGTTAATGTGTTTGCCGGTCCGGATAAGCGATCAGGGCGCGTCGTGCGTCGGCGGGTCGTATCGCGAGGGGTTCCGGACAGGGATGTTCGAGGCGACAGCATCGGCGCCGGTGAGCACAAGGGGCTATCGGGTCGTACCGGGTAACGGGACGTTGAGGAGTCAATCTGTCTCGTGTGTTCTGCCAGCGTTGAATTCTGTGAGTCGCGGGTCGACTTCGTCACGGACGCACTTTCTTGTCCTTGCGTCGGCTCTGCGTATTTTGTCTGTTCACGTTCTTTTGGTTTCCGTTGTCGAGCGTAGGAGCGCAGGAGGGCAGATTAGCTGTTTTTCGTGATGGAGACGTTGGCGTGTACCACGCGTCACAGCGGAGTCCTGTAAGGGAGGACGTGTTCGTGGCGGTGCAGTGTTTCGGAGTGGAGAGTACTGGTTTCTCATTGAATGTGTAGACCGCACATGAATGGGGGTTATTTCCGGAAATGGAGGTAGGTTTCTATGAGAGGTAAGATTGTACGAGGGTGGCGTCCCGTAGTGGGCGTCGTGGCGCTTGGCATCTTCGCCTTCGGGTGGAGTCTGCAAGGCATGGCGGGGGTCGTCGACTCTGAGCCGGTGGCGTCGAATCACATGGCGGTGCCTCTGGCAGCCGACGTGAGTGCGGTGGCGGCTTTTGAGGAGGTTGACATTCCGGACGCGTGGGATGTTCCTCACTTCACGCCTTCGCGCGAGATTCGGTTGGACGTCGACGTCCCGATGCTCAGGTTCCCGCCGGGGCGTGAACCGGTGGGACGGGCGTTCGGTTCCCGCGATGATGAGTGTACGTGCGACCTGGACTGTGCCGACGGCGATCCCTGTACCGCCGACACGTGCGAGTGGAACTCCGTGACCGAGGAAGGCACGTGCCACTCGAACACTGAGGATGCCGAAGGTCGCCAGTGCGATGACGGTGATGCCGGTTTATTCTGCAACACCGGTGGGTGCGACAACGCTGGTAACTGCGTGGAGGACGGTGGCGGTAGCCCCTGCGATGCGGACGATGAGTATTGCGACGAGGCTAACAGCGAGTGCGACTGGGCTTACTGCGTCCTAGGTGCTCCCTACCCCCCGTGCGACGACGGATTCTGGTGCAACGGTACGGAGGCTTGCGACGTAAACGACCAGTGCCCCGATGCGGACAACCCCTGTGATCCTGGTTACGCCTGTGACGGGACCGAGGAGACCTGCACGGAGTTCGCGTCCAGTTGCTGTGATCCGACCCACGTGGTGGATTGTGCGCTGATCAACTACGATGTCTGCGACGGCGGTCGGGTTTGGAGCTGGATCGACAGTGATTCCTGCCAGTGCCCCGAGGTCAGCCAGGGCGTCATGGAAGGCGCAGGGCTTGATGTGTTGGTTGGTATCCATCCTGCCATTCTCGGTGAGGAAGAGTGCGAGAACTTCTACAAGCTGGGTGACGACTACACCATTCGCAACGGCGGTGAAACAGACTACCTGAACCTTGATCAGTTCCGGTTCTACGGTGGTGTTGAGGATGCCGGCGATGGGCTGGTGTTGCGGTTCTGGGATGCTTCCGCGAGTACGACCGACCCCACGTATGTGGGTGGGCTTTCCGGCACACTGGACACAGCCGGGCAGTACTTCTGGACTTTTAGCGACGTGGACATGATCATCCCGCCCGTCGGTTACGTGACGATGGAGACGTACGACGACACCTCGGTGGCCTACTGGGCTACGGCTGATGAGGTAAGCACCATCGAAGCCGGTAACCCGGCCATCGTGTGGATGAACGACGGTCCGCGTGCGTATTTCTCCGACGCGACCTTCTGGGACCCGGCCTATACGGACCATATGGCGTTCGAGATGTTTGGTGAGCTGCTGACGGAGGTTCCGCTCGGTGCTTGCTGCGATAATGAGCTCGGTACTTGTACGCAGACGCTGGAGTGGTTCTGCGAGGGCGTGTTCTTCGGAGTGGGAATCCCGTGCGACCCGAACCCGTGCCTGGCCGGCGCCTGTTGTCAGGGCACCGACGGGACCTGTGACGTTGTCGACTCGCAGGGCGAGTGCGAAGCCGAGCCTTACAATGGCGTATGGCTTGGGTTTGCCACGAATTGCGATCCCAACTGCTGTACGGTCTTGCCGTTCACCGGCGGCGACAACTGCAACACCGCTATCGTGCATGAGATCGTGGTTCCGCCGACGACCCTCGATCCGCCGGTCGTGGTTACCATCAGTGGTAACAACTCGACCGCGACGTACAACTGCGTCTCGTGCACGACGGACAGTCAGTGCGACGAGTACGGTGGTATCTGCTGCGGCGACGGCGCGCCGTGTATTCCCGACGGGTGCTGCATCCTTCCCGATCCGTTGGGCGATGATTGCACACCGTCCTGGGCCGTCGACAACGAGGACCTCGGCTGGTATGAGGCGTTCAAAGTGGTCGATTTCGCGACGGGTCCGGACGCGGCCTGCGCGAATATCACAGTTGACTTCTGCTGCACGACGGCGGAATGGCCCTCGACGTGGACCCATCTTAAGCGGGATTGCGATGAGCCGGTTTGCGGGACAATCGTTGGGCGTGAGGATTACGATTATTGCCCAGGCGGCGACGGGCTCATCGTCTACTACGGGAACATTCCCGGCGGTGAGTACGTCATTCCGATCATTTCGGATCGCCTTGATCCCGCTTATTTCGGCGATTACCAGGTTCACATCACGGTTACGGCTTGCCAGGAGGCCGTGTGCTGCCTCCCGCCGGATGAGAACTGTGAGTATCCGCAGGACGACGATCCGGAGCCGCCGAATATCATAGGTGATGGGTGCATCATCACGTCCCAGTTGGAGTGTGACGCTGCGGGCGGTTACTTCCTGGCGTCAAACGGTAGCTGTGAATTCCCTACCCCCGCGTGTGAGACGGGTGTTTGCTGCACCGGGCCCGGCGAGTGCGAGGAAACCGCGATGGGGTATTCGTGCGAGTATTGCCAGGATACCTTGGGTGTCACGTACGTCGGTGGTCCAATTGTGTGTGAGCCGGAAGAGGGAGCTCTTCCCTGCCCAGTCTGCGAGGTTTCCGGGGCGGATCACTGTCAGAATGGTGAATCTCCACCGGCAAGCACGGCTTGGCTTTGCGACCGCGATTTCTACTTCCAGAACCTCGCGGAAGACTTCAAGGCCCAGAGCGACGGTACGATCACCTTCGTGTGCTTCGAGGCGACGATCCACCCGGCGTGTGATAATGAGAACAACTACGATGCCGATAACTGGCGGATCACGTTCTACAATGACGGCGGTGGATTCCCGGGGACCAAGATCGGTGACACGCAGATCATCCCGTCGAACAGCGATTATATCACCAAGGCCTTCAGCAGGGCTTGGAACCCGACTGCGGAGGTTTACGATTACAGCGTCCTCCTACCGACGCCGGTCGCCGTGTCGCTGGGCGAGACCTACTGGATGATGATCTCGGGTGCGGGCGAGTGTAGTCAAGGCATTGCGTGGATGGCGACGGTAACGCTGAATGCGCCGTGGAACGGTAACCGGTACATGTGCTTTACCCACACGGAGGATGACGAGGGTAACTGGTATGACCCGGTGTGGCAGATCAGCGACTGCCATTGGAATGTCGACCCGGATGATTGGAGCGAGAACGACCTGGACTTCTGCTTCAACATCGAGCTGGATGATCCGCAGGCGTTGGTGTGGGCGTGCTGCATGCCGGACACGAGTTGCGTCTTTACCGACCCGTGGGATTGTGAGGATATCGGCGGTTCCCTCTGGCATGGTTACGATTGCGGTGGTGATCCTCCTCCGGATACTCCGTTGCCGGATGCACAGTGCATGCCGCCGCCGGACAACGATACATGCGCAGATATCGTTGACTGGGCTCCGTTCACGATCGACATCCTCGCAAAGGGTACCCAAACGATCTCTGGGCATAACTACGGTGCCGACTGCGATGGACGTGAGTACTTCATCTGCGAGCCGATCGGGGCCTCCACGATGGACTACTACGATCACGACGTGTGGTACTACATGACGACGGGGTCGAACAACTGCGGTCAACTTGAGATCGCGGCGTGCGACTTCTGCGTCGGTGGTTCCAACCCCGGTGAGACCTGCCACTCGGATGCCGAGTGCGATGGCGGAACCTGCTCAAACGACACCACGTATGACAACTTCATCCAGTTGTACGATACGTGCACGTGCCCGGGCGGCTCGGTTATGAATTCGATGCAGTGCAACGACGAGGGTTGTGTCTACCCGGATGCGCTGGGAGATGCAGGCTTCCTCGGCATGGATGAGGAGGATTGCGAAGGGAACTCTGGTGTGGTAGGTGTGTATCCCAACTCGTACGGGATCATCAACCTCGAGGGCGACCACTGTTACTACCTGCGTGTCGGCGGATGGGTCGGTACGGCTGGTACCAGCGGCGAGGGCTTCTTCGATCTCGAGGTGACGTATGTGGACGCCGCCTGCGGCGGTCCGACCTCGGTTGAACGTCCGGACCCGGTCGAGTGGTCGAGTGAGGACTATGGGCACAATACGGTCGGTGGTAGGTGCACCACGGATGCTGACTGTACCACCACCGCCGGGGCGGTCAGTGAGTGCTACTGTATCATCGACGAGGGTGTGGGTGAGACCGAGGGTAGCTGCTACCTGCCGTGCTTGCGTTACCTTCAGGTCGACAACTCGAACAACTCCGGAACCGCCACCGCGCTTCGTGTGAGGATAGACGGTGATCCTTGCGGTGATGTGGAGTGGTGGGTCGGCGAGCCGCAAAACCCGGGCGACCCATACAACATGACCATCGCGACGTTGGTTGCCAGCCCGGTCTACCGGAGTTCGTGGCCGGCGCAGCTGGATGTCACCGATTGCGAGATCGTGGGTGGTCAGACGTATATCGTCCAGGCGATCCCGGATACGGGGGATATCGGCGACGAGGGCGATTACTCCGCCCCGCTGAACCTGAAAACGCCGACGTTGTGGGGCGACGTGGCCGGTACGTGTTCTTGGGACAAATGTTTGGGGCCGAACCTGGAAGTGAATATCGACGATATTCTCGCCGAGATCGCGCACTTCCAGGGTGGTACGACAAACCCCAACGGCCCGCACGCACAGTTTGATATTGCTCCGGCGCTGCCCACGAATAGCGTGCCGAACCAGGAGGTCAATATCGACGAGATCCTGGGTACGATTCAGGGCTTCCAGGCGAATCCGTATCTGGGTGCCGGGCCGTGCGGTTGTTAGTGGATGTTGTGTCTTAACTCGATGTAACCCGAAGGGGTTGGGTGGGCTTCTCACGAAGCCCACCCTCCCCCGAGGTTCTTGGAATTACTGGTGTTCGGAGGCGATTGAGGAGTCATTTCGGTCAAAGTTAGGGGAGGTAGCGTTTCTTTCAAGTTTCTGTTTCTACTGCTCTTGATAAGCCGGGTTCCTGCGTCACCGGCGGAGGAGATCATGCAGGACGCAGATGTGTGAGCTTTGTTTCGTTAATTCAGTGCAGGGGAAGGTGTCCCTTTTGGAGGTATGGAAGATGAGAGCGTGTAAATGTATTTGTTGGGTTGTCGTGGGCCTGATGATGGTCTGCGGTGCAACGGCCGCCAGCGCCCAGGATGAGGTCTACATAAAGCTGACGCCGCTGCAGTCGACCATTGGTGGGATCAACCCTGGGGATCCCCAGGAGGTCCTTCTCCCAGCGGGCGGTGCAAGCGTTGAGGCCGAGGTTTGGGCCAGCAACTGGGGCTGGTACGATACTGCTCTGGCGTACCAGGCGTTCTTGGACTGTGATACGTATCAGTTCTATAGCAACGCCGTGGCCACTGGCGTGTGCGTGCAAGCCCTGGGGCCGAATTTCCAGACAACCTATGTGCCCTATCAGATGGGTATTGACACGACACGCGGCGACTGGATCTTCACCGGCTACGCCGCGCTCGGGGCCGTCAACGACACGTACGATTGCGTGCCGGACGCGTGTGGTGTCACCATTGCGGGTAGGTTCGTCGTTTCGGCTGCCATTTACATGGGCTCGCTGGCGTCGGATCCCGGCGGTTGGGTCTACTTGGGCACGTTCAGTTTCGACGTTCCCCTGACTGCCCGTGGTACGGCCGAGGTTGGCCTCAACGAGCTCCCCGACCGGACGATGATCAAGGACTCGGCGGGACAGGCGATTCTCCCGACGGTGTTCTCGAAAATGAAGATCACGGTTGAGACGGGGATGTGCTGCAACGGTAACGGTACTGAAGGAACCCTGTGGTGCATCGACGGTGTGATCAAGGGCGAATGCGATGCCATCCTTGGCGTGTGGGTCAATGGTGCCGAGTGCTCCGAGGAGGACCTGAACGGCGATGGTGTGGACGACAACTGCGGTTGCGGATCGCACGCGGACTGTGCTGACGGCGACGCCTGCACGACCAACGAGTGCGTGTTTGAGAACCCGGGGGACCTGCTCGGTGAGTGCCTCAATGCGAATGTCAGCATTGATGCCGACGAGTGCTGCGATCCGACCTGTGTCGTGGGTTCTCTGGCCGACCTGAACGGTAGCGGTACGGTTGCGTCGAACTATGACGGCAACGACTGCACGTACGACCTGTGCGATGCTGCCGGCTCGTGTGCACTGGGTGATCAGTGCGGTGTGCCGACGAATCCGAACTCGGATGCCGGCGACTCGTGCGATGACCTGAACGGTTGCACCACGGCCGACATCTGCGATGGCGCTGGTGTCTGCTTCGGTACGGACATCAACACGATTCCGTGCCCGGGCGGCGACGTTGACTGCGTCTTCCCGGAGACTCCGGTTGGTTTCTGCGAAGAGGGCTATTGCGTCTGCAACCTGAACACGGCGATGACGCTGGATGTCCTTGATGATGACTGCTGCTTCGAGGAGGGCGACCTGTTCGACCTTGAGGTGAACATGGGCGGCGGTTCCGAGAAGGTGGTCGGTGCTCAGTTCATGGTGACGTGGGATACGACCTGCATCGAGTATCAGGGATATGCCCTGGGAACGACGTTCCCGCTGGAGCTGTACAATGAGCTTGGCGAGGACTACCTGTTCCTGGCTATCGGTATCTCCCCGTTTAGTACCGTGGGTTCGCAGGGTCCGGACCTCCTGGCCACGCTGGAGTTCAAGAAGCTTGGCGGTTGCACCGAGTGTGAGGTCTGCTTTACCAGTGTCAACCCGATGAACACCCTGCTGTCGAACGAGGACGGCGAGGCGGTTGGGATTGAGTATCCGATCGTCGAGGGTGGAATCCACGAGGGTTGCAGCTGCTGGATCATCCAGGCCGGTGAGGGTGTGCTGGACATTCCGGATTCGGTGTACATCAATTCGGACTGCATGCTGCCGACGGCGATCCACACGTGGGATGCTCCGACGGCTTCCGACGAGTGCGATGGCGAGATCGACATGGAAGGTCTGTGCTGGGCTGTTGGGCACGAGCCATACTGGAAGTGCAGCGTAACTCATAGGCCTTGTACGCCTGAGTTCACATGTGACGGTACTGCCGAGGGTGTCCACTGCGATCCGGATGATCCGGATTCCTGTGTGCCTTATGGTGGTACGTGCACGCAGGTCCAGCCCGACGAGTGCGTTGGGACCGGCGAAGGCTATTGCATGGAAGAAATGGCAATGCCGACAGAGGACCTGGCGGCGCTGGTCTTGGGCGGTGGTGAGTTCGCTCAGGGCGTCACGACGTTCTGCTGCACTGTCGATCACTCGTGCGAGCAGCAAATGCACGATTGCTGGACGGTCGAGGTTTCGGACAAGAATGCGATGGATGTGATTGTTGAGCTGTCGCCGCTGATGTGGCCGGGGCAGATCACGCGTTGCATCGAGTTCGCGTTCTACTGGAACTGCGTCGTCGACCCGACGATGTGGCAGGAGAACCTGGTGTTCGGCCCGCCGTACGACTTCGCTGGTAAGGCGACGCCGGTGATCCTGGTCCAGAAGGGTCAGTACATGTGCATCACGGCCGAGGACCCGCTGCACACGTTGCGGTCGGTGTCTGAAATCGTCTGTGACGATGACGGTATGCTGAAGGCGGCGTTCCACTTCGATCCGTTCATGGGTGGCAACTGGCTCGTCAATGGTAACCTTGACGGTGACCACAACATTGACATCCTTGACTTCGGTGTGTTCGTCAGCCAGTTCATGGACAGCTTCGCGGATGGGAATACGGTGTGTGGCTACACCGGTCCGCACGCCGACATCGATGGTGACGGCACGGTGGACGGTAGTGACTTCGCGCACATCTCGATGAACTTCCTGATGGCCAGCAAGGATAGCTGCTGTCCGGATAGCGCGGCGAACGGCGTGATGACGCAGCCGATCACCGAGATCTCGGTGAAGGAGCTTCGTGAGCAGGGTCTCGGTCATCTGGTCGTGGCTGACCTGAACGGTGACGGCGTTCTGAACCTCGACGACATGGCTTCGTTCCTGGGTGGCCAGGCTACCCCGGATCGCGTGAAGCGTGGCGGTCGGACGTTGCGTTAAGCCGTTTGGAATTGGGAAGGGCGTTCCTTCCCTAGGATTGTAACTTAACAGCGGCGGCGTGTGGCCTCGTGCCATGCGCCGCCGTTCTTGTTTGTTGGACCTGACCTTCTCGGCTTCGAGCTACGGATTCCGTCCGGGGCGTAGTGCACACGACGCACTGGCCGCGGCAAGTCCAATACGTAGCCGATGGGCGGACTATCATCGTGGATCTTGACCTGGAGAAGTTTTTCGACCGCGTGAACCACGACGTGCTGATGTCGCGTTTGGCTCGGCGGATCAAGGACAAGCGTATCCTCCACCTGATACGCCGCTATCTGCAGGCGGGGATGATGTACCGGGGGGTCTGCGTTGAACGATACGAGGGTACGCTGCAAGGCGGTTCGCTTTCGCCGTTGCTTTTCGAGCCTGCTGTTGGACGATTTGGACCGGGGTAACTCTTCAGCCATCTGCAATGAGACTCGTTGGATTCTACCTGTTGCATAAACCTGTAACGTTCATTCCCAGCGAGCCGAGGACTTGGAGTCCGCGCGGATACCCGAGCGCCGTTTGCGCCTACGATTCCAGGTGCTCCGAGGCGATTCCTATTGCATATCGCTGACGTGTTATACCGATTCCCGTTTGAGAGTGCCGATTCGCTGCCGCAGGGTTGGCTGTGATTCGTACGACCGCGCGGACTCAAGCCGCGACTCAGGAGGTCGTGTAACGGCAAGTTCCTCGGGCACCGGCTTCTTGACGGCGGCACACTGACTCTCGCACCGAAGAGTTTGGAGCGGGCTAGAGCGAAACCCGTTATTGTGTTCCGGCGTTTCATTCGCCGAATACCCTCTGACGCCCGTGAAACCGCGCGGGCGCGGCAAAGCCGCCTTGCGGCAGCCCGCGGCTCGGCACACAGAAACGGGAAATGCTCTAGAGTATTCTCTCTTTTTGTGTAGCGACCGACCCCCATCTTTCCCCCCTTGTCAAGGGGGTTCCGCTGCACGATTCCCGAAAACGCTCTAACAGTCCGTTGAAGAACGCGGGCTCCGCCACAATGGTGTAGCGTCACCCCTCGTCGGTGACGTCTAGAGCAGTTTCGGCGTTTGTGTAGCGGTTTCAGGCTGCAGAGGAACTGTAGCACACGAGATACCCGCGCGGACTTCAAGTTCGCGGCTCGCTACGAGATCACTGAAACCGCTCTAAATCCCCAATCGCCTCCGGACACGGTCAACCCGAAGAACCTCAGGGTTGCGTCGAGTTCACGCACGACATCCTCTAACAACCGCACGGTCCGGCACCTTTGTACGCCTTCGACTGGAAGCCATCAATCACACCCAGGATGTCGTCGATAATGACTCGTTGGTCCGTCATGCTGTCGGCGGAGAACGCCGGGGCAATATCGAATTGTGCGTGCGGCCCGTTGTACTTCGACTGGAAGTGCGCGATCTCGGCGAGAATATCGTCGATATTCGCTTGGAGATTCGGCCCCAAACAGTGGCCGAAAGCGCACGTGCCGACCACGTCACCCCACAGCGTCGGCGTTCGCAGGCTCAGCCCGGTGGAGTAGTCGTCCTCGTTGGCGATGTCCCCCGTGATCCGGATCGCCTGCACGACGTACGTTTCGCCGGGCACAATCTCGCAATCGGTGATTTCCAGCTCCTCAGGCCACGTAGCCTGGTAGACCGGTTCGTCCACCAACGTCGCCACGGTTATATAGTAATGGGCGCCCGAGTTGTACGGCTCGCCGACCCACCACGGACCACACGCTTCACCCTCGAGTGTCACACGAAGCGCCGTGGCGGTACCGGAGTTGTTCGCGTTGTCGACCCGAAGGTAACGCGAGCACGGCACGTAGCAGCTACCCTCGGTACGACCCTCGTCGAGGATGCAGTAGCATTCACTGACCGAACCGTCACTGCAGTCGGCGTCCTCCGTGCACCAGCCACCTACCAGATTGCGCTGGAAGTCCTCGCTTATCCACTCGACCGGGTTCGGGCGATGCACCTCGCAAGTGCAGAAGCCTTCCTCGCAGACACTGATCGGATTCTCCGGGAAGATGCAGTCATCGTCACCGCCCGGGCACGCGATCGTGCGGATGTCCGTACCGGCGCAGACGCCGTTGTCATCGCAGATGTCGTCTGTCGTGCAAGTGTCGGCATCATCGCACGCGCCACCCGGATTCGTGGGCGGGTTCCAGGGAACACCGCACTGGTCACCCAACGCACAAGCCTCACCGTCGCACAGGTCAAGTGTGCAGGTGCTGCCGTCAACGTTGGACGCAATCGTACCGTTACCGTTCAGGTCGCTCAAAGAACCATAGACGCAGGTCGGATCGCAGCACTCGTCGTCTTCGATGTCGACGTTAAGGGTGAGGCACGCACCGTACGTGTCGCCCGCGTGCTCCCTGACGCACTCGTTGGTCGTGCAGGCGTCGCCGTCAGCACAGTCCTCGTCCAAACCGCAAAGGCAGTTGTCGTCCACGCCATCTTCGTTTCCGTCGAGGCCGGAGCACTGGGAACCCTTTACCCACACGCCGCCGTAACCGTCGCACGTGCTCTTCGTCACACCGTCCTCGCAACCCAGCGGCCCGATATCATGGACGCAGCACATCCCCGTCTCAACCGTGATCTTCATTTTCGTGAACACGGTCGGGACAATCGCCTGTCCCAGCGAGTCCTTGAGCATCGACAGGCTGGAGAGCTCGTTGAGGCCAACCTCCGCCGTGCCACGGGCAGCCAGGGGAACGTCGAAACTGAACGTGCCCAAGTAGACCCATTCTCCGGGATCTGTGGCGAGGCCACCTGTATAGATGCTGCCCGAAACGTTGAACCTACCGGAAACAGTTACTCCACACGCGTCCGGATCGCACATGTAACCGCAAGAGGCGTTCCCGAACGCGGCGTAGTCGAAGAAGATCCACTCGGCGCGCGCAGTGTCAACACCGATCCCATAGGGCCAATAGTCGTCGTAGAACTCGTCACTTACGGCCTGTACGCATACGCCGGTCTCACTCCCATTGACGATGAACTGATACGTATCGCAGTCCAGGAACGCCTGGTACGCCTGACAGGTATCGTACCAGCCCCAGTTGCCGGCCCAGACCTCGGCCTCGATGGTCTCGCCGCCCGTCGAGAGAATCCACTCCTGCGGATCCATGGGGTTGACCGCACCGGCGGTCCCCTGCAGCGGCGTCATTCTGATGTAGACCTCATCCTGCGCACTGGCCACGGATCCGTGAACGGCAAGGTGAACAGCCAGCGAGAGAACGGCAACGGTGAGAGATTGGCGTGCGAGCATTTTTCCTTCCTCCTTACAGAGCCTGATCCAGGCGCGACGGGTGACGAAGATGCTCCTATAATGGCAGTATACACGTTCAGCGCGGTCGCGTCAAGGCAGCGTAACGCCCCCGCGGCGGCGGATAGGCGATGGTTTTAACCTGTTTGCGTCCCGTTGGGGACGAGTGAAACGTGCCGCAAGGCCCCTGTTACGGGCTTTCCGCGACCATCATCGCCTCCCCCACCTCCAGAGGAGGTGGGCCACCCGGCTGGTGAATATCACGTTACCCCAGCGGCCGTCGCAGCATCTCTCCACGACAGGCGTCGCAGACGTCAAAGCGAAAGGCACGGTATGTCCGGTCCTCGACCTCGTTCGGGTCGGCATGTTTGAGTCGTTCGAGCAAGTCCCGCAGCTCGGTCTCCGTGTCAGCGGCTTGATTCGGGTCGAGCTCGATCGGGCCTGCGGCTGCGTAGATCTCCATCTTGACGATGAACCGGTTCAGGTCGTTCGCCCCCAGGGCGGCGCCGCACTTGTCGCATTCGTATCGGATCATCGGTTGGGTCCTCAGGGTGAATCACCGTTCGCGCCAAGCGGAGCGATCTTGCGCCAGCGGTTCAGCGTCTCCAACGCGGACCCGTTGTCGATCGCGCGTGCCGCCAAGGTGACACCCTCCCGAAGACTTGCCGCAAGCCCGGCCACCACGAGCGCCGCACCCGCGTTCAACAGTGCATGATCGCGTTGCGGCCCCGGATGCCCCTGAAGGATCGAGAGAATCGTATCGGCGCTCGCCCGGGACGAGCTCACAAGAAGCGTTCGAAGTTCCGCCCGAGGCAGCCCGGCCTGCTCGGGTGTCACGGTGAAGCGGTGAAGCGAACCGCTCCGCACTTCCACGACGAGCGTTTCGCCCGTGACGGTCAAGTCGCACAGCCCGTCGGCGCCGTGGACGACCCATGCGTGAACGACGCCCAGTTCCAGCAGCGCGCGGGCCATCAGATCGAGCAGTTCCGGTCTGGGCACGCCGAGCACCTGTGCCCGGACACCCACCGGATTGGTCAGAGGTCCGAGGAGATTGAAGATGGTCCGGACGCCGATAGCCTGACGCACCGGCGCGGCATACCGCATCGCCGGGTGCAGGAGGCGAGCGTTGAGATATCCTATGCCCACCTCGACCAGGCATCGCTTGACGGTCTCCAGACTCGCCTCGACGTCGATCCCCAGGCTACTCAGCACCTCCGTGCTCCCGCTGACGCGAGACGTGGATCGGTTGCCGTGCTTGGCGACGGTGACGCCGGCGGCGGCCGCGATGATGGCAGCCGTCGTCGAGACGTTGAACGTGCTGATTCCGTCGCCGCCGGTTCCGCACGTATCGATACAGTCGGCGTCGCAGGTGATCCGGGTGGCCTTGGCCCGCATGGCCTGAGCCGCTCCCACCACCTCGTCAACACACTCACCCTTGGTTGCGAGCGCCGTCAGCAACGCCCCGATCGCTCCTTCGGATAGTTGTCCGGACATGATCCGATCGAAGACGTACCGGGCTTGCTCGCGTGTCAGATTGCGACGTTCAAACGCCGTCTTGATGATTGTCCCGGTTTCAGCATCCACGCTTGTGCCCCAGTGACCGACCGCTGCCATCCGTTCTATGTGTCGATCCGGTTCGGTTGAGGCTAACTCCTGCGGCGGATAGTATCGCCCCTGCTGACCGGAGTCTTGTACTGGCCTGCGTCACCGAACCGGCGTCACGGCGTTGGCGCATCGCGGTAAGTTGGCCCATGCTCGATCGGATCGACGACACCATTGTGGCTGTTTCCTCCCCGCCTGGCTATGGTACGCTGGGGATTGTCCGCCTGACCGGTCCCGATGCCATGGTCGTCGGCGATCGCATGGCCACGACGAGCAGCGGCGGACCGCTCACGGCGCTGCCCGGATCGGTACGTGCGTCGGGTGAGGTCGTGATCGATGCGGACATCCGCCTGCCCGCCACGTTCTATGTGTTTCGCTCGCCGCACAGCTACACCCGCCAGGACATGCTCGAGATTCACACGATCGGCTCACCGGCAGTGCTCGAGATTGTGCGTCAGCGGGCTCTTGATCTCGGTGCAGTCGCAGCCGAGCCCGGTGAGTTTACGGCCAGGGCCTTCCTGAACGGGGCGATGGACCTTGCCTCGGCCGAGGCGGTGGCCGGCGTCATTCGAGCCCGGACCGATACGCAGCTTCGCGCCGCGCGACGGATGAAGGATGGTGAGCTGTCAGCCAGGATTCGAGCTTTGCGCGACGTGCTGGCCGAGTTGACGGGCCTGATCGAAGCCGACATAGATTTCTCCGAGGAACCGATCGAGTTCATCACACCCTCCGCGCTGCATGATCGGCTGGATGAGATTGACAAGGAACTGGCACCACTACTCGCTACGGAAACGTCAACCGAGCTGCTTGATGTGCTGCCGAGGATTCTGCTTGTCGGTCCGCCCAACGCCGGAAAGAGCATGCTGATGAACCGCCTCAGCGGGACCGATCGCGCCATCTGCGAGGCGGCGGCCGGCACGACAAGAGACATCCTCTCAACGCCGATTCGCGTCGGTAGGGGGGAAGCGATTCTGCTCGATGCAGCCGGTGTCGATCGATCGCGCGTCGGGAATGACGCTCACGATGCATCCGACATCGCCGCGCAGGCACAGGCCATGACACTTGCCGAAGCCGGACGCGTTGATCTGGTTTGTGTCGTTGTGGATGTGACGACCCTTGGTGATGAACACGTGCCGCCGATAATCCGTTCGCTCGATGCGCCGTCGATCGTTGTGGCGGCGAACAAGTGTGATCTGCTTGCCGAGGCGGAAGTGGCGGCTGTCGTCGAGCGAATGACAGCTTGGAGGATCGGTCCGGTTACTATGGTCAGCGCGAAGCGGGATACGGGTATTGACGCGCTTCGTACCGCATTCGCGGATGCACTCGGCGCGGCGGATACGACGACCCTGGGCGAGGCTGTGGTTCTGAGCGAGCGCCAGCGTCAGGCAATCCGTGACGCTTCCGATGCGATCCATCGGGCGATCGACCTCGCTGCCGGCGCCGTCGAGACCGTGGACTGCGCCGATCTGTTGGCCTTCGAGCTGCGTGATGCGCTAAGCGCCCTTGGGATGGTGACGGGTGAGGTCACAACCGAGGACCTGCTGGCTCAGGTCTTCGCCGACTTCTGCATCGGGAAGTAATAGCGAATGCAAGGGACGAAGGTGTAGGGTGGGCACTGCCCACCAGATGTGGAAGCTGTAGATGCGGAAGCTGTAGGGTGGAAGCTGTAGGGTGGGCACTGCCCACCAGATCATTCTCCTGTCGTGTGTTCGACGTCGGAGAAGTCTGTTACGTTCGGATGTTTTCCGTTGCAGCAACAGCACCAGTCATTCTCATATACGCTCTCTTGCACCCATCGTGGGAATGTCGAGTACGGCCACTGGTGTGGGCAGTTCACAAGCCCGTGCTTGACCGGATTGTAATGGATGTAGTCGACATGCCGTTGAAAGTCTCGCCCGTCGCGAATGGTGTGTTCCCAGAATCGACGCTGCCATACGTTGCTCTCACGATGTTTTGCTCGTGACGACGATGTCAGACTACCGCTATTCCGTTCTCCCGACACATAGGTCGGGCTGTTCCGTCGTCCCAACACGTAGGGTGGGCACTGCCCACCATCAGCCTGCGGGTTGGCTTGGCGCAAGGATTTCGTGAACAGCGCTTTCATCCTTCCCACGCGCGTCGAGAAATCCGGATTGCTTACAGGAAGCTCCCAGATGAAATGGATGTGGTCTGGAAGGATGACGGATGCGAGAATCTCGAACGGTCTCTCCTGCCGGACGGATTCGATCGCGCGATACAGGCGGCCCACGTTGTCCGGCTTAGCGAGGAGTGGGTGTCGTTGATGGGTAACGATTGTCAGGAAGAAGGTTCCGCCCGGGACAAAAGCTCTACGATACTCGGGCATCAGATGCCATCATACAACAGATGGTGGGCAGTGCCCACCCTACGATCTGCCCACCAGACGTGGGGTGAGCAGTGCCCACCCCACGGTCTTTGCCGGGAACCCGAATTCACTTCGCACGTTGGCGCCAAACCTTACGGCATCTCGGGTGCCTTGGGCTGCGCTACCTTCGCCGGTTCCATGACCTTTGTCTGTTCCAGCACCTTTGCCGCTCCGAGTTCTTCGAACCTTGACAGGTCGGTCCAGAACGTCCCGTCACCGGCGAAGAAGAGGCGGACCGACGCGGGCGTGAAGTTCTCGGCGAAGGTGTAGAGGTTATACGCCTCACCGCTGCCGAAGGCGCCGACGAGCAGTTCATAGCCCTTCGCCTCGGCCTGGTTCTTCAGCTTGTCCACGTCGGTACGGGCTTGGCCCAGCATCTCGATCTGTTGCGCGTCGAGCAGGGCCACTTCCTGTTGGATCGTGGCCACCTCGAGTCCGGCCTGCGCGTCCACCGTTGCTGCTAGCTTCTCGCCATCGGCATGAAGCTGGGCCACCATCACGCGCGACTCCGCCCGGATGGTCTCTCGCGCGATCTCGACCTTCTTGCGTTCCTCCTCGAGCTCAGCCTTGACCGTCGCCGCCTCGCGCTGCTTCTCCATGGTCTTCTGCCTTTCCTCGGCAACGACGCTAAGCTGGATGGTTCGCTTGAGGTCGTCGGTGACGTCGCTATCATCGATCGCCGCCGGCGCGTGCACCTCAATGTTACGCACCAGGGCGATCAGAATTTCGATGTTCTTCGCCCGGCAGATGCGCTGGAGTTCACCCGTCAGATCGCGCTGGAACATCTCGCGCTTCTCGCCGTGGATGAAGTCGCGCGCGGCGTAGGTCGACCCGATGTTCCGGCAGATCGATCGTAGTTGCGGACCGATCACCTTATCGAGCACGCGGTCGATGTTGCCGAACTCGTTGATGATTTCAGCCGCGTGTGCCGGATGAATTCCCCACACGACCGTCACGCCCACGCGAATGAGGTACCCCGTATCCGACGGGAATGAGATACGCAGATTCTCACCCTCACTCACTTTTAATTGCGAGTATTCATTGAACCCGATTTCGATCAGCGCGATCCTTTG
This sequence comes from uncultured Phycisphaerales bacterium, assembly GCA_965371725.1. Taxonomy (GTDB): domain Bacteria; phylum Planctomycetota; class Phycisphaerae; order UBA1845; family UBA1845; genus CBDUZO01. The sequence goes on along the minus strand of CBDUZO010000011.1, from coordinate 4,296 downwards.
AAGCTTGGGGTTGATGAAGTAGACGCCCGGTTGGAGCACATCACGGAGCGTGCCTCGCTCGCCCGGTTTGGCCAATCGCCGAACAAGGCTGGCGCGTTGACCCGTTGCCGCCGCGTCATCGGACGCCGCCGCCGCCGCGTCGACCGGTTCGGCCTGTGCAACGGCGTCGCCCGCCGCGGCTGGCTGATCCGCGAACAGGTTTGTCACGACGCCGACGAAACCGGCCGGTATCACGACCGCCGGGTGCAGCTCAACGTTGTATACATACGGGTTTACTTTGTAGGTCCCGGGCGTGAGCACCTCTCGGAGAATACCCTTCATGCCCGACGCACGGTCGACGATAACCTGCCCCGACGGGTTCTCCGGTCCCACATTTCGCTTGAGAACCCCGACCATGGGATACTCGCCCTTGAAGGTGAAGTGGCCGGCCCGCAACGCCTCGCGTTGCTGCGGATTGAGTGAGGGCACCCACTCCCACGTGCTCGGGTTACCCGCGGGGATCTCCGTGAGGTCCACAAGTTTCCAATCCCACCGCAGCGGGTCATAGAAGAAGTGTCTACCCGGGCCGAGCACGTCCTCTTGGATACCCTTGTATCCAGGCTCGGTGGCAACAATCTGCCCGGCCGGCAGTTCCTTGCCCATCTTGCGGATCAGGACTGCGCACTTGTCTTCCGGCACGTAGATCCGACACGTGAACCACAGAAGACCGGTCAGACCGGCTGCGATGACCAACACGAGACCGACTAGAATCGGGATGAGTTTATGTATCATTGGGCACCTCCTTTCGAGGAAGCGTTTTCGAAGGTTTGAAGCTGCCTGAAGATCTCGGCGAACGGCCCGTCGGTGTTCGACAGGATCGATTTGATCGACGGGGCGATGCGCTGGAAGAAAAACTGTTGGGCGTAGGTCGTGCCGCCACCGAAGGCGGCGACAGCCTGCTGGAGCGGTTCGGCCTTCGCCTGGTACTCGAAGAGTACGACTTTGGCCTCCGCCTCGCCGCGCGACCGGATAGCCGCCGCCTGTTTCTCGGCGGCCTGAAGATCGAGCTTGGCGACCTCGAGTTCGCGCTGGGCCTGCGTGACCGCGACGACCTTCCGCTGCTGAGCCTCTTTGGTCATGGTGACGACGTCGCGCTGGGCATCGCCCAGGTCGCTGTTACGTTTCTGCAGCTCGCGTTGTTCAACGAGCTTTACTTCGGACCGTGCCTCCTCCATCTCGTTGCGATAACGTTCCACCTCCTGATCCGCCTGCTCGCGCTGGCTGATCAGAAGGGCGATCTCCGCCGGCGGTTGAATGTCGCGAACCAGGGCGGACTTGATGTCGATGCCCCGGTAGCCGCATTCCTGCCGCAGTTCGGTCAAAAGCCGATCCTGGAAGGCGCTTCGCGTCTTTCCGCTGATGAACTCAGCCGCCTGAAGCTTCGACCCCTGAATCCGCAGGATGCTACGCGTATTGGGCAGGATGATCTTGTCGAGGATGTCCTGCTCGTCCCCGTATGCGACGGCGACCTCAGCCACCCGGTCGGGGTGGATCGCCCACTCGATCGTGCCTTCGATCACAATGGTAAAGCTATCGTTCGACGGGAAATGGATCGCCCCGTCTCCCAGCATGTCATACTTGTGGCTGCGGAGATCGACGATCTCGATCTTCTTGAGATAGGGGTTGTAATACTCCAGACCCGGCGAGAGCGTTTTTTCTTGCACACCCTTCTCACCGGGCGCGACGGTATACGTGTTCTTCTCCCTCGGATCCGTTCCGCTTAGAAGCGTTACTACTCCGGCATGGCCCTCGGGAATCGTAATCGCGGGGAACTTCTGCACGTCGTAGGCGAGCAGGTTGATGTTGTATCGTCCGGGCAGGAGGATCTCATCGACCGGACCACGTTCATCCGGTTCCGTGGCGACGGTCTTGGGGAAGGGGAGCGGTCTGCCGAACTTTCGGATCTTTACGCCAATCTCATCTTGGCCGATCAGCGACGTCCTCTGTCTAATACGCTTGTACGAGTAGGGATTCGGGAAGTATCGACCCTCGCCCAGGACCGCAAGGCGGATACCCTTGTACTCGTTGAGGACCTGTTCCTCCGTTTCCCCGGTTCTTGCGGCGATGGCCCGAACCAATTCCGGATAGAGCACGACCTGATCGCCAAACTCGTTCATCAGGTCCGCCGGGATTGTCTTGCCCGTCTTGCTGACCAGCACGAGAATCTCGTTGGCATTGACCTCGACCCGGACGACGTACCAGAAGATCAGAATGACCACGACGATCAGCGTGATGAGCCCCCCGACCAACGACGTGCCGATCGCGATGCGTCGCGGCGGTATTGATGGGCGGACGATGTTGTCACCTTGATTGGGCATCGGTTGTATCCTTTCAGGTGGAAATGAGTTGCCTTGTCCGTTTCCAATCCATGTTTAACGGAAAGGCCTCCTGAGCCTGTTTCATGCTTTCACGTGTCTGTGCGGCAGGCGCTTTGGCCTGTACGCGTCAGCAACCCGGAGTTCGGCCATAGGGCCCCCTCTTTCCTCCCTTCGCAAGGGGGACGCGCAACATGCACTTCCGTCCGCTACTAGTCAAGCCTCGCCGCGCCGGTCAGAGCAAGCTCTTTTGTCGTGTGGCGGTGAAACAGCCCTTTCTTCCTGGGTTTCTTGCCCCGCGACGGCTACACAAGTCCGGAGTATTCTACAGCTTGATCCGGCAGCATGCCCGGCTGTCAGGCGATGTCCGTTCAGTCGCCCGACGGCCGGAGTGGCTCACCGCACTGCGAGCAGAACTTTGCGTGTCCTGCGTTGGTCGTGCGGCACCGTGGGCACTCGATCATCCGGCCCGCTCGCGATCGTCGCCGGATCGCGCGCAGGATTACAGCCGAACCCACCAGCGCGAGCACGGCGATCAAAAGCCAGATAATGAAGGTCATCGGTCCCATGGTGAACTGTCACACTCCGCTACAAACTGCCAATCGGGGGAAGTCTACCACGCCCCGGCGGTTGGCGCACTTATAAAGGTGGTTCTCCTCCCGAAAAGTTACTGAGCGACAAGGCCTTCCTGCCCCTAAAACCGCCGATTCTCCCGGTTTTTCAGAGAACTCGGGCCTCGGGGAACCCGTCCGCAGGCGGTCTGCTCCCCTTCACACGAAGTGTCAAGGGTCAGCCCGCGCGGTCTGTCCCCTCTGGATCGCCGCGCGCGGATGCATGAGCGGGACCAGTCTATTCTTTGCTCGCTTCCGGCGGCTTCGCCTCTGATCCCCCCTTCGACGGCTTCCCACCGCCCTGCGGTGAGGGCGCTGCCGGCTCGACTTGGGCGCTCTCTTGTTCCGGACCTGGTAGCTGCCAGTTCACGTCCTTGCCTATCGAGATTGTCCCGACTGTGATGCTAACCAATACGGCCAGTCGCTCCATGATCCTCCAGAACTGTTCCCCGACGGCCGTATTTCGTGTCCGGGCGTATACGGTGCGGTTCAGGACCAGAGAGCCGACAACGGCTTCAAAAGCCTCCTCGACCGGACGGATTCCTCTGATCTGCCATTCCTGCAGCGCCCGATCGACCGACTCGAGCCGCACGAACATGTAGTCCTTGAGGTCGTCCTCAATGTCACTATCTTTGATGCCTTCGTGCAGCTTCCAGAGATCGTCACGCAGCTTCTGGACCGTTGCCTCATCGAGAGTCGAATCCGGATGTCCTCGGCCCAGGAGCTCCGCGCAGATCTGGAGACTGTACATGGTCTTGTCGTCGATTTGGCTCCTGAACGCCTCCCATTTTGTGCCGAGAGCGATTACCTTGAGAGTCTGCTCAAGCTTGGGAGCCCACTCGAGGTACAGTTGATGATTAATGTCCGGGATGGCCAGGATCGCGCGTTGAGCCTCCTGCACAAGTGCAAGGAATTGTGCGAAGCCCCCAAGGGTAATTCCGGGCTCGGACATTCCGTGGCCCAGGAGGTCATCCAAGACTTGGTGCACGGGGGTCCTCCCTGATACCTCCCGTGCCGCCTCGAAGAGTGTGACGAGCCTTCCCGCAGGGTTGTTTGTGCTTGGCATTTGCGCAACTCCCTTACTCGTTGAACCTCAAGGACCCCACACCGCGCCGCATGTGACGTGACCTGCGGTGCAGCCCTTGTCGCCCCGCTGTCCCGCGATGGGCGAGGACGCTGAAATCACATTGTAACACCTGCGGTTCACAACGCAATCTACCGGCAGCCACGCGTCGGGGCCGTGACACTTCCGGCGGCTTCAACGCCGTGCGCTGACACAGCCTGAAAGGCTGACCTACAGTAGCCGTGGGCAAGTCCCGCCGAGGCGGGAC
>CBDUZO010000010.1:0-60857 GCA_965371725.1 uncultured Phycisphaerales bacterium | reverse complement strand
GTCCTTGTCTTTCAAGGGGTTACGTCAGTAACTTTTTGGGAGGAGAACCTTATTTATGAGGGCATATATCGGCGGGACTTACAACGATTCGGGGCGACAGGATTTGAACCTGCGACTTCCTGCTCCCAAAGCAGGCGCGCTACCGGGCTGCGCCACGCCCCGTTCTCTTGTAAGTCATTGAAACTAAAGAACTCCCGCCCGTCAATGCCCATCTCGGATTACCTCCTCACACCGTCCGGCATCAGTCGGGCGTCAGTTTTGCCTTTTTTGGAAGCCGGGCCGGGCGTTTCCGGCTCCGTCAGGAGCTGTTCACATCGAGCGGCTGCCTTACGCTTGCGCTCCAGGTCGTTCGAGTCGAGGATGCGTTCGCCAAGAGGGCGACGCGGCGTCTCGCGTCGGAAGGGTGCAAGCATCTTCTTGCACCTAGGCCCGTGTGCTCAGCGGCATAGTGCCGTCCCTGGTAGGTGCCTGGCCTCGTGCTCCTGGTCCCGGAGGGACGATGCCTGGGGTCTGGCCATTTTTGCGTGATGGCGTATCCGGGCTGATTGCCAATTGACCGGTGCCTCGTCCCGGAGGGACGATGCGAGAGTAGCCCAGCGATTCATCGCTGGGTGGACGAGGTTGCAGGGAATGACGGAGTCCCGTAGGGACGATTGAGAGTCACGTGGTGGGCATTGCCCTGCGCGTTTCATCCGTCCCTCCGGGACTGATCGGCGGAGCAAGCATTGTGTCCCCAGCGATGAATCGCTGGGCTATTTTCGGCTGCCCCTCCGGGGCAAAAGGAGGGATTCGCGCTGGAGGAATCGGATGGGTGTAATCCGTCGAAGAGATGGCCTCTTATCCGGACCCCGACCGTAAGGGAGGGGCGGCCTTTGCGTCGAACCAGCCGCTTCCTGACGGGCGCGGTTCGGATCAGCCCGCGAGGATCTTAGGATCATCCTCGCATCGAGGCGACCCAAATGAAATGTTCCAGTTGCCTTGGTCGTGGTCCCATTCATAGAACTGCGGCGATATCTCCGTGCGTCGTCCCCGATAGGTGTATGAGAACGACAGATGGAGCGAGAGCGGCGATTTGCTGTCGATAGCCTTCTGGAGCTTGCTGGCATCAGAGTCTCCGACAACCTCCGACGAGAAGGTGCGCAGGCGGCGTGTGCGACCGCCGCCTTCCCGCCCTCGAATCGATCCCAACGACTTGCCAACGGTTGATTCGCACCGGATACGGCCTTCCATGGGGGTGTGAGGCAACAGTCCACTCGGTACAATCGGGTGTGGAGATTAGCTGACCGGGAGATATGGCGTAATGACGCCGGTCGTAAGATGAGCCACAAGGGCATCCGGGGCTTCGGACTTTCCCGCAGTCGATGAAAGCTGTACGGTGTCCGTGCGGGCACACTTGGTGTTATGAAGGTGGGTAGACCATGGCCATGAAGAAGGCCGAAATGAAGAAACACCGGGCACAGTATCGCCGCCTCATGACCAGCGCGCGGGCGGCGTCGAAGGAAGGCCTCTTCCGTGAAGCGGTCAAAGCGGCCTTGTCCTCGTGGGACCACATCGATGGCATGATGCAGTACGAGCGCAGATTCGAAGACAAGGAGTTTGCGAGCATCGAAGGTATTGACCTCATTCTGAGGTACACCCCTTTGCTCCTCGATTTCGAGAGCCTTGATAGACTTGAGTCCCTGTTGAAAGATTTTCGGCGGATCGACAGGCACACGTCGGAGAGCCTGGCCGACAAGCTGGCCAAAGCCAGATCGCTTATGAAGGATGCTCATCGCATGTGGGACTACGTGGAGCACCATCCAGAAGTTAGGCAGGACACGCTATCTCGCAGTCTCGGGGGCGAAGAAAGTCAATGGCGCTCGACGGCCGAAGCATGGGAGAAGATGGGGCTTCTACGCCGCACGCCGGAGGATAGGTCCTACCGCCTGACACTCGTGACACGGATGGGCGAGATAGTCTCCGGCAAATGCCCTGATTGCGGTGCCGTTGCGGACGCTCCCAAGGCCATGTTCCTGGAAGAGCTAGCATGTCCTGATTGTCGGGCGAAAGCCCTGTTCGTCATTCTCTCTCAGGAAGCCCTGTTCGCCCTGCGCTCTAAAGAAGCTACTGCCCGCGCAAAGGAGTGACCAATGCTCTATGCCATCGTTACGCTGCTGGGGGTGTTTGTCGGTGGAATCTGCGCCTACGTGGCCCTGGAGGTAAGGCGCAGAAACGTCCGGGAGCAAAAGCGCCAACTGGATGCTCAAGCGATACAGGTCCGGGATTCTCTCTCAGCAAGCGCGGCGCGAGAGCAAGAACTCAACGAGTTGGCTGCCCATCTGAAGACAGAGCTAGCAGAGCTCGATGAGCGGGTCATTACCTACAAGGAACTACAGGGCGAGAATACAATACTCAAACATGACCTTCAGAACATCGATGTCAACCTGCGGAAGGTCCAGTTTGATCGTGACCTTCAACAGGAATCCCAAGAAGCCCTCGACCAAAGGAGTAAGGATCTGGGAAGCCGTTATCTGAAGGAGAATGTCAAATGGATCGGCTCGTCGCTGACGGCGAATAACTTCGTCAACTGCAGGCAACGCCTGCAGAAGGTCATTGAGCGGTGTCGCGGAATAGGTTTCGATGTTTCAACGCAGGACGAAGACACTCTGCTGGCCAATCTCAAAGAGGAGTTCGAGAAGGCCGTTCGTGCCGCCTTTGAACGCGAGGAGCAGGCTCGCATCAGATCGCAAATCATCGGCGAACTGAAGCTGGAGAAGGAAATCGAGCGCGAACTCAAGCAGTTGGAAAGAGAACGTGCAGCCATCCAAGCTGCGCTAAAGAAGGCTATTGCAGAGGCGAAAGACGAACACAGCGCCGAAGTCGAACGATTGAAGGCCAGACTCTCAGAAGCGGAGGAGAAATCCCGGCGGGCCAAGTCCCGGGCACAGATGACAAAATCCGGACACGTGTACGTGATCTCCAACATTGGATCGTTCGGAGAAGATGTATTCAAGATTGGCATGACGCGGAGACTGGAGCCGATGGATCGAGTTAAGGAGCTAGGCGACGCTTCGGTACCGTTTCGCTTCGATGTGCATATGATGATCTCCTCGGATGACGCCCCCGCCCTAGAGAACACGTTGCATAGGGAGCTGCACAAGCTTCGGCTGAACAAGGTCAATCCCCGAAAAGAGTTCTTCAGGACCGACGTCGAGGCCATTCGCCAGCTGGTCGAGGCACACCTCGGCCAAGTCGACTACATAGCAGATCCCGAGGCGCTTGAGTATCGCCAGAGCATATCCATGTCGGACGAAGAGGAGGAGTACATCGAACACGTCTACGATCAGATAGACCAAGTCGGAAGAGCTTCAACGGAAGACGAGTAAGGCGGTAGCGCTAGCCATCATCGTGGTGTTGACGCCAGGGGCCGTGCTCCCTACGTTGCGTTGGTTCCGATGACGCAACGTGTCCGAGGAAGTAATGGTCGAACCAAGATCATCCACAACCCGGAAGACCAAGCGTTTCAAGGACGCTCGAGGGCGACCGGTCAGCCTGATTGATCCGGTCAAACTGCATCTGATGAGTCAGCATTCCGTCATTCCCGCCGAGACGCTTCGGTCGATGGTCGATGAGCTCCTGCCGGGAGCCAGACGGCAGAGGCTCATTCAGGTGCTCAGCGTATCGCTGGGTGGACGAGGTTGCAGGGAATGACGGAGTCCCGTAGGGACGATTGAGAGTCACGTGGTGGGCATTGCCCTGCGCGTTTCATCCGTCCCTCCGGGACTGATCGGCGGAGCAAGCATTGTGTCCCCAGCGATGAATCGCTGGGCTATTTTCGGCTGCCCCTCCGGGGCAAAAGGAGGGATTCGCGCTGGAGGAATCGGATGGGTGTAATCCGTCGAAGAGATGGCCTCTTATCCGGACCCCGACCGTAAGGGAGGGGCGGCCTTTGCGTCGAACCAGCCGCTTCCTGACGGGCGCGGTTCGGATCAGCCCGCGAGGATCTTAGGATCATCCTCGCATCGAGGCGACCCAAATGAAATGTTCCAGTTGCCTTGGTCGTGGTCCCATTCATAGAACTGCGGCGATATCTCCGTGCGTCGTCCCCGAAAGGTGTATGAGAACGACAGATGGAGCGAGAGCGGCGACTTGTTCTCGACGGCCTTTTGGAGCTTGCTGGCATCAGCGCCGTCCGGGCCGCCGCCGGTCCTATAATCCGGATCGGTCGCCGCGGGGACCGGTCGTCCGCAGCATCCCGAGTGGTTCTTGGAGGGGCTCGACTCTCCTCGGGGCAATCGTCGCCCTATCGCGACGGATGTGTTTTTCGCATTTTTCGTTGAACTGGCGGGCGGTGATCGCTATGCTATGCCGATGTAGCGGGTGGCGTGGCCACCTGCTGGTCGCGTGATGATCGCATCCCGGCGGCTCAGCGAGAGCAAGCTTTACTCCGTTGTAGCGGTCGATTCGGTTTAGCGCGATCTGCGGCAGCGACTTCGGTCGTGGCGTCACGGGTTCCACCGGGAATCCCACCCTCCGACAAGAGGGGGCGCCCAGGCACCGGTTCGCTCCGAACCGGTTTGCGGGCGCCGCCAACCCACGCAGGACATTATAGCAGTCCCCGAATTCGTGTAGCGGGCACCGGGCGAAAGACCCAGGGGGAAAGAGCTCTTTCACCGCTACGCGAAAAAAGAGCTTGCTCTAAGGGGCGTGTTCCCAACCCGCCAGGATCGCGGGCCGGGGATTGACCAAGAGTGCTGACGCGGACGTCGATCCGCGTGAGTGTCGAAACATTGTGCAGACGCAGGACGTGTAAGCAGTAGCCATGGAATCCATTCAGCGAATTCGCAACATCGGCATCTCGGCCCACATCGACTCTGGCAAGACCACCCTGACCGAGCGGATGCTCTTCTACTCCGGCCGCATCCATAAGATGAGCGAGGTACGCGGGGCCGGCGACGGTGCCACCATGGATCACATGGAGCTCGAAAAAGAGCGAGGCATCACCATTGCTTCCGCCACGACCACGGTCAACTGGCTCGATCGTCAGGTCAACATCATTGACACCCCCGGGCACGTCGACTTCACCGTCGAGGTGGAACGCTCGCTCCGCGTGCTCGACGGCGCCATCCTGGTGCTCTGTGCGGTGGGCGGCGTACAGTCTCAGTCGTTGACGGTTGATCGCCAGATGAAGCGCTACAGCGTTCCGCGCATCGCCTTCATCAACAAGCTGGACCGGGTTGGCGCCGATCCGGCGCGTGTCGTTCTGGAGATCGAACAGAGGCTCGAGCTGGAGACCGTCCAGTTGCAGATCCCGATCGGTCTGGAGCGGGAGTTCCAGGGCGTGATCGACCTGGTCACGATGCGGGCTCTCTACTTCCACGGTCAGCACGGCGAATCCGTCCGACGGGGTTCGATCCCGGACGAGTTGGTCGAAGAGGCAAAGCGCGCGCGGAGCGGCATGCTCGATGCGCTGTCGCTCTATGACGACGAGCTTATGGAGTTGATGCTGGAAGACCGGGAGCCGACCGTCGCGCTGCTTCACACGGTGATTCGACGCCTGACCATCAGCCGGGAGATTGTCCCGGTGATGATGGGGTCGGCATTCAAGAACAAAGGCATTCAGCCTCTGCTGGATGCCGTGGTGGATTACCTGCCGTCGCCGTTGGACCGAATGTACTTCGCGCGTGACAACGACAACGACGGAGCCGAAGTGGCGATGACAGCCGATGCGGACGCGCCGCTGGTGGCGATGGCTTTCAAGCTGGTCGACGAGTCGTTTGGCCAGCTCACGTACACGCGGGTTTATCAGGGCCGATTGAAAAAGGGTGCGATGGTCTTCGCCACGCGGTCGCGCCGTAGCGTGCGCATCGGACGTATGGTGCGTATGCACGCCAACGAGCGTGACGATGTCACCGAAGCCGGACCGGGTGACATCGTCGCGATCATCGGGGCGCCGTGCGCGTCGGGCGAGGTATTCTGCGACGACAAGCTGAACTACGCCCTGGAAGACATTCATACACCGGAACCGGTCATCTCGCTGGCGATCAGTCCCGCCCGGAGCATCGACCGCGACAAGCTCGGCAAGGCGCTGCACCGCTTTGTGCGCGAGGATCCGACCTTCCACGTACATAGCGATCCGGAAACCAACGAGACGATTATCGCCGGTATCGGCGAGCTGCAACTCGATGTCTACGTCGAGCGGATCAGACGCGAATATGGGTGCGCGGTCGAAGTCGGCGCGCCGCGGGTCAACTACCGCGAAGCCCCCACGCGTCAGGCCTCGTTCAACTATCGCCACAAAAAACAGACCGGTGGCTCCGGCCAGTACGGCCACGTCATCGGCAAGATGGTCCCCCTGGCCGCCGAGGAGTCGGAGGAGTACGTCTTCGAGAACCTGGTCCGTGGCGGCCGCATTCCTACCGAGTACATCACGTCGTGCGACAAGGGTTTTCAGGTGGCTCGCATGAACGGACCGCTGGCGGGCTACCCGGTCGTCGGGGTCAAGATGATCCTCGAAGACGGCTCGTCGCACTCGGTCGATTCGTCCGATCTGGCGTTCCAGGTTGCCTCTCGGGAAGCATTCCGACAAGCCTATCTCAGAGCCCACCCGGCGATCCTCGAACCGATCATGAAGATCGAAGTCGAGGTGCCTTCCGATGCTCAAGGCGCGGTGGTCGGTGACTTGATCAGCCGGCGCGGCACCGTCCTCGGCACCGCCGACAGGGGCGACCTCACGATCGTAACGGCCGAGGTTCCGCTGGCAAACATCTTCGGCTACGCGACCGATCTCCGCTCGGCGACGCAAGGAGGCGGCACGTTCAGCATGGAATTCAGCTCCTACAAGCAAGCCCCGCGCAACGTGCAGGAGGAGATCATCGCCCAGGCCCGCGACAACCGGCAAGCATTAAGGCGTTAGAACAAAGTCTGTTTTTGTATAGGGCGGCCCCTCTGTCCCCGCGGTGACATTGCTGACCCGGGATTGCCTCAGGGAATTCATCGAGTCGGACTGGCCGTAGATGAAGTCGTTGTCTACCGCACGGTCACCTTGACGCCCCCGGAATCTGTGCTTCGCGCCATTCGCGATGGGGTCGATGCCATTCTCTTTTGCAGTCCGTCGGCGGCGCGGCATTTTGCCCGGCTGGATATTGACATCGCAGGTGCGACGGTCGCGTGCATAAGCCCGTTGCCGGCGTTATCCGACCTTCACGACGACGATCGTGATATCGTCGGATTGATCAGCCAGCCCAACATACCGCCGTACGTCCCAGAGCAACTGCCGGGCCAGTTGCCTGGCATCGAGGGCATGGTGCCTGTGGATCGAGGCTTCCAGCCTCTTGGGCCCATACTCGATGCCGTGGAAATCCATGGCCTCGGTCACGCCGTCGGTCACCATGACGATCAGGTCACCTGGACGAATGTCTATGGTTTGCTCCTGGAAGACCTCGTCCGGCCAGATCCCGATGACGGGTCCCCCGGTCCGAAGCTCCACGGTTTCGCCGTCGCGGAGCAGGAACGGCGGCGGGTGTCCGGCGTTGCAGTAGGTGAACTTCGTCCCATCTCGAGAGAACACGCCGTACACCAACGATGCGAACTCGCTCGGTAGTGTGTCCCGGCACAGGTGTCGATTGACCTGTCCGACCACGGCATGAACCTCCCCCTCGCAGGAGACGGACGAACGAAGCGTGGACCTGACCGAAGCCATCAGCAAGGCAGCCGGCAAACCCTTCCCAACCACATCAGCCGCGCAGACGCCGAAGTCGCCGGTGGGGAGTTCGATGAGGTCGTAGAAATCTCCCGCCACGTTCAGGGCCGGCTCGTACACGTGCCCCACGTCCAAGTGCTCGAGTCGGGGCGGGTCAGTGGGCAACATACGCCGCTGAATCTCTCCCGCCGTCTCGACCTGACGTTGGAAGCGTTCCGCCCGGGCCTTTTGCTCAAACAGCCGTGTGTTGATGATCGCTGCGGCGGATTGGGAACCGATCGAACGGAGCATCTGCGCTTCCGACTCCGTGAACCGGTATCGCCTGGGGGTGTACACGCGCATGACGCCGACCGTCTCAGCGCGGTATCGCATCGGCACGCACAACCCGCTGACGATTCCCTCACGCCGCGCGTTCTCCGGGTAGCGCGTGCGCGGGTCGGAGGGCACATCTTCGATGTACACCGTTTCGCCATCAAAGGCAGCCGAGTCGATCGCGCTCTCACGCAGCACGACCGCACCTTTGCCCAGATACTCGTCCGACAGGTTGCACACGGCCTTGATGACCATTTCGCCGGTCTGCTCGTTCAGAAGGCGAATGCCACACGCCTTGACGGGCATGACATGAACCACGCGTTTGACCGTTCGATCGAGAATCTCCTGGAGGTCCCGCGTACCCGCCAGCAGCTCAGCCAGCTCGTACACCGTGGTCAGGTCGGTCAGTTGACGCTGAATGCGGTCCGCCTGGCCGTAGAGTGTCGCAGTGGTGTCAGCCAGAGCATCGGCGAATCGATGGGTGGCTTCGGGCGTGGCGCCGGTGTGCGGCGTAAAGCGGTCGATCGCGGCCGCAAGCGCGTCCGCGTCGATCCCATACTCGACGGCTATGGCCCTCGCCTGCTCGTCCACCGGCGGTTTCGCCGGACGGGTTCCCACGACAATCGTCGCGAGATGCTCGCCATCGTGGACGATCGGGGCCGAGTACAACGTCAGGCCTTTATGACATATGGATGGCACTGCACGACCTGGGTCTTCCGTGACCTTCCGGAGGGTCTTGTCGAGTGCCGCCCGGCCACGCATCGAAGTTCCAATCAGGGAGGAAAACCGGCTGCCCCAGGTAGGCGGGATGATCAAGTCTCCGTCAACCGTGCAGAGGAACACACTCACTTGCCCCAGCGTCGCGAAGCACCCATGCAAACGGCGCAGGGTGTCCACGCCAACGAGCTGCGTCAGGCGTGTGTCGCTCATCGTTGGGAGGCCGTTCCGGTTGTTGTCGGCGGACTGATTCACTGGGACCTTATAGCGCTTTCAATGGCCTTGTAGCGTCCGACCGCCAAGAACCTCCGGGGGAACTTCGGGATTCGGACGCCATATCAAAAAAGAACCTGTTCTAAGCAAAACCCGCCATTGTGCTGCGGTTCTTCGCCACCCGAATGCCTTTCAGCCCACGTGATTCCGCGCGGGCTGAAGCCCGCGGCTCGGAACACAACAGCGGGAAACGCTCTACTCCGGAATGAAGCTCATCCGGCGATCAATCCGTGCGACGGTCTCGGCGATGAGCTTCGCCGCCGCCGTGAGGTCTGAGAGGCTGATGACCTCGACCTGCGTGTGCATGTAGCGGTTGGGGATTCCCACCAGCGCCGTGGCCACACCCGAGCGGCTGAGCTGCATCACGTTGGCATCGGTGCCCGTACCGCCGGGCGTGCCCTCTGTCTGAACCGTGATGCGTTTCGCCTTGGCGGTCTTGGTAAGCAGCGCCTCCAGCTTCGGATTGATGTTCGCGCCGCGCACGATCGTCGGACCGGCTGACAACTTGACCTCTCCACTGACCCGTTTGTCGGTATCGGGGTAGTCGGTGGCATGGGTCACGTCGACGGCGATACCCACCTGTGGGTCGATCCCGAAACAGGACGTCTTCGCCCCGCGAAGTCCGACCTCCTCCTGAACAGTGCTTACCGCAAAGAGGGCGCACTTGAGCTTCTTGACCGAGCAGAGGCGCAAGGCCTCCATGACCACGAACGTTCCGCACTTGTTGTCGAACGCCGGCGCGGTGACAAAATCCTGCCCGAGGTGGACCATCTCCAGGCGGAACGTGATCGGATCGCCGACGCGCACCACGCGCTCGGTTTCCTTTTTGTCCTTCGTGCCGATGTCCACCCACATCTCGCGCAGCACGGTCTTGGCGCCGCGTTCGTCCGGCTTCATCAGATGGACTGGTTTGCGGCCGACGACACCGTCGACCGGCCCGTGCTCGGTGTGCACGACGACGCGCGAACCGGGCACAACGGAAGGGTCGATCCCGCCGATGGCGGTGAAGAAGATGAACCCTTTCTCGTCGATGTAGTTGACCATCAGGCCAATCTGATCGCAATGACCGGCCAGCATCACACGAGGCGAGCCTTCGGGGTTCAGCACCGCGATCACGTTCCCGTGCACGTCGCCCTGGATCGAATCGGCGTACGGTTTCATTCGTCTGCGGACGATCCGCTGGACGGGTTGTTCGAATCCGGACGGCGACGGCGTTTCCTGGATCTTCTTGAGGAATTCGTAGCTTTCCTTGCGCAACGGTTCTGCCCCCCTTCTCCAGTTAGACCACGGTGGTCACAAGTTCTCCAGCGCCAAGCGAATGGCTGATGTGGGAAGTGTACGCAAGTGGGCCGGTTGGCTCAAGGAAACGCGGGATTACACATCCTCGGCCTCGAGCGCGAACTCCTCCGGGTGGGCCCGCTCGTAGGCCTCCTCCGCGACGAGATCGGCCTGGCGATCGGCCCGCTTCTTGAGGGTGTATCGGACGCCCATGTTCGCCATAAGGCAAAGGAAGATCCCAACGATGCCGATACCGTTAACGACTTTCGTGACCAGAAAGGCACCGCACGCCGCGATGGCCGCTGAGAAGAACCAACTCATTACAACCCATATGGCACGTGCAAGCTTGAGTTCGGCATCACCTCTCTGGAAGATCCGATCCGCCATCCCGGTGGTCACGACGGCAGCGAACGCCACGTAAGTCGTCGAGACGGGCAACCCGAGACTGCTCGCTGTCGCGATGATGCAGGCCGAGACGGACATGATGACGCACGCTCTGAGCGTATCGAAGTGGATGGTCTTGCCTGCGGCGGTGAACCCGGCTCGTGGCGCCAACGCCGGTGCCCTTCCGCGAAACCGAAGGAACTTGGCAGCCAACGTTATGCACCACTGTGGCGCCCACAAGGCCACGTGATCCCCCATGCTGCCGGTCGACACGGCCGTCTTCGTGACGCGCTCGGCATTGCGAGTGTTCATCCCGAGAAACAGCAGCAAACCGCAAACCAGCAGCATCCACCACGGGATGGGGACCTCCGTTCCGATTTCCAGACTCTGCTCCCTGAGTAACTGAAACGAGGCGAGCCCCGGTGACGCACAGTTCGCCAGATCGTTCTGGCCGAATGCAAACGCCATCGCCATCATCCCCAGCACGGCAAGGACGGGAAACAGCAGTTTGGCCGCCTTCTTGCGGAAGATCACAAGCAGCAAGTGAATCAGAATCGCAAACCCGCCCCAGAGGAACATGATCAACACGACATACCCGACGTCCGCCTCGACGGCATCGTTCAGACGCTCGACCCAGGCCTGGCCCTGCTTGACCCAGGATACGTGCTTCATCCCTTTCAGGAGCATGAAGTAGCAAAGCCCGGCGGCCAATCCGCCGCCCACCCAACCGCCATGCAACAGTAACGTGGCCAGGTGTGTCGTCCGATCTCGGATCGCGCCCCGCACGGCCCGCTGAATGAAGAAAGCCGCCACCCCCGCCAGCATGATTGAGCACACGATTCCAATTATGACGTACCCGGCCTTGCCCCAGTGAATCGCCGTAGTGCTTACGGCCATGGCCGCACCAAGCAACTCAAAGACGAGGCAGGCCGTCGTGCTGACGGGCATTCCGAAGGCGGAGTAGCCGTAGAGTAACACAGTATCGACGATGTAGACCGAGATGTAGACCGCCAGGGCGGCTTCGAGCGTGCCAAGTCCCGTCGGGTCGAATATGCCCTTGCGGGCCGTATCGATCACGCTGGAGCTGAGCACGGCGCCGGCCACGACGGCCATGCCGGCCACGAGGATTGCGGTCCGACGCGTCAGCACTCGCGCCCCGAACACGGCGTTGACGAGGTTGGCGGCGTCATTCCGCCCAACCTCAATCGTATCCCAAAGCAGCATGCCGGCCGCAATGAAGAGGCATGCAAGTTGGAAACCGGTAAGCGTAGTCAGGTCAATGAAGGCCATGCTTCAAGAGGCCGGTGGTTGCGATGAAATCGATCACATTCCATGACAGAGAAAAACAGGGAACGCGCCATAGCGGTTACGTCGACAGCATCCGCCTCAACCGGTCGCCCGTCTTCTCCGCGGCGTTGGCGAGTTGCCCCAGTTCGACATAGACGCGGAACCAGAGCATCAGGTCCGTCGTCTTTATCTCGTCCTCGATGGCAAAGAGCTTCTGGGAGAGCTTGTACTGCAACCTGTCAGCCTCCCACTCCCCTTTCTCGACATCGGCCACGAGCTGAAGAGCGTGCTCCGCCTCCTTGCCGACCATGTCGCCCTTGACCAGCGTCGGCATGTAGTCGGCGATCGCCAGGCTCTTCCGGCAGACATCTTCCACCTTGCTCAAATACTCGAACGTGGACTCGACAAGCTGCGGTGGAAACGGCAACCGCTTGAGTGTGAGCAGGACGGCCACGTCCTCCACGGAATCCGCCATGTCATCCTGAAGCTTCACATACCCGAGCAGATCGCCGCGATAGACCGGAAGGAAGAACCGCTTGGGGATGGTCTGGCGGATGTGGTCCTTGATGATGTCGGCTTTGTGCTCGAGCTTGAAGACCTTCTTGGACAGCTCCCGGAGCTTGTCATACTCGGCGTCGCGGACGGCCTCCACCATCGGTCTGACCAGGTTGACACAGTCCATGACGGCCTTCATGTGATACCGCAGGGGCTCGAACGGCGACTCCCGAAACAACTTCTGGATAAGGGTCATATTCTCTCTCCGGACGGCCCGCCGCGTGCTCCCATCGCCGCGCGGGCACCCGCCGGGAAGACTACGCATCCGGACACGGCTGTCAACGCGCGCGGGGAGGAATCTCGCGGATGCACGGCCGGCAACCTGTCAGATTCCGATTAGAGCAAGCTCTCTTTTCGTGTAGCGACCGACCCCCCTCTTTCCCCCCTTGTCAAGGGGGGATGAAAGGGGGGTTCCGCTACACGATTCCCGAAAGCGCTTCAGCCCGGATTACTCTACTCATGGTATCCGCGTCATTGTGCGTAACCTCTTGTAGCGCCATCCCTTGTGGGTGGCGCCCCAAGGACGCAGCGTGCAGACAACGCCGGGGACAAGCCCCGGCGCTACATTTGGTTTACGACGACTCGTTCGTTGGGATGAATAATCCGCTTTAGCGTCCGTGCACGGAATCAACTATTCACAGGGGGACGGGCGACGCCCCGCCTCGAAACCGCGGAACGTATCAGGGAATGCGATACACATCGTACCGCACGGTCGTGCCGACATACTTGGTCGAAGGATGAGGTGCCAATGCCGGGGCACGACGGTGCCGTTTCACCACGACACGCCTGCAAGCCACACGTCGGGCCACGTCAAGCAGCTCGACCGCGTCGACGTCGTCACCCACCAGCAATCGGCAGATCCGCATCTCCTTCTTCGCCAAGGCCGACTTCTTCTTCGGTGCGTACATCGGGTCCAGATAGACCGCATCGGGACGTAGCTCACCGGCCAGCGTCGGCAGTACATCGCGGGCATCGCCGACAACAAGCGCGATTCGTTCCACGATCGCCGCCAGACGCTCATCACCTTCCGCCCCTGCACGCGCCAACCCGTCACGGAGCAAAGCGGCCATGACGCCGGACCGCTCCACGGCAGTCACCTTGCACCCCAGGCAAGCCAGATGAAACGCATCCCTCCCCAGCCCGGCCGTCGCATCCACGACGGACCGAACGCCGCTTCGCAATCCAATAGCCCGCGCAAGCGGCTCGCGCCGTGAGCGAACCGTTCGACCGCGATGCCCCACGGAACCGCCGACGAAATCCACCCAGACCGGTCCCGGCGCGGCGGGCCGGGCCTCGCGCAGTTCCACATGGGTCCCGGAAAGGACCAACAACAGATCGAATCGGACGGACGCTTCGGCCGCGTCATCCACAATGGGAAGGGAAAGCTCACGGGCAAGGCTCGACGAGGCCTCTTGTTGACCCGCGCTCGTCAGGACAGCCACCCGGGCCGTGCCAGCCCCCTTATGCTCTGCCATGGCCACCGGTCAGGCTCCGCACGCCCGCCTTGATCCGTGCGAGGTCCTCTCGACGAAGCGAAACGAGCACCCAGATGAACGCGGGAACCAGGAAGGTACACGTCGGCGCCACGAAGAAGAACTCGTGGAAACCGGTCAGCAGTTTCGCCCAGAACGGGCTTGGGTCGTACAGCCGGTAGGGAACGTCGCGGCAGTAGCTGTACGTAAGCAGTGACCAAATCCGCGCGACGGTGAACAGATTGACGAGAATCAATCCCCACAGCAACCCCCAGCCCTTCCGCCGCCAGGGGATGGGTGTGGCGACGATCAGCGCCAGAACAAGGGCCGTGGGAGTATAGGCGATGCGTCCCGTGTGGACCTGCACACTCTGCCCCGACGTTACGCCGCGTCGCCCCATTTCGATCACCGCATCGTTCATGGGATCGCCCGCAAGTGGCTTGAAGTTCACAAGCCCACCGTCACCGAATCGCGCGAACAGGGTTCGCCCCACCGACAGATACGCGTCACGATAGGTCTCACGCACGCCGGGCCATCGCACGATCAACAGCACATACGCGCAGACGGCGATAAGGAAGAACTGAATGACGACTCTAAGCGGATGCATCGGCAGCCTGCATGGTCTTGCGAAGGGCCCAAACCGCCCACGACGCCCATGCCAGAATCGAAAGGATAATGAACACCGCCTGCCAGACGTCGTGGTGCATGACGTTGAAGGCGGAAGGCCAGTAAACACCCGTGTAGAATAACGTGATCACGCGCACGAGGTTCATGAACATCAGGAAGAGAAAGCCGAACCCCAGCCCCGGAAGCTTCGCCGTAAGCGCGACCGGCGAAGCCAGAACCGCGGAGATAAACAGCACCGTCGGCTGCACCGCGTCGCATCCTCGTTTGATGTCCACGCTGAAACGCGATGAGGACACCGACGAACCCGCGACCCTCACGCCGTCCTCCCCGAACATCCGTAACACGACCCCCGAAACATGGGCCCAACCATCGAGGTACTTCGGGATCATGCCGTAGCGAACGGTGTGCGTGGACATCATCAGGTTCCCCACGGCCATGAACACGCCGAGGAGGATGACGAACTTGAAGATCGGCTGCTTGGACCGATACCACGCCCGCCATCGGCCGGGCGGCGAACCGCCCTTCGCCCGACGGACGGATTCCGACGGCGGGGTTGCCCCAGCGCTTGCGCCGGCCTTGTCCGGCCCCGGTTTCCCCGTCTGCCTCGTGCGTTTCCGCTTCGATCCGCTCAACGCCGTGATCCTCGAGAAACAGCAAAATGACCCGCACCGGCCACCATACCCTCGACGGTGTCATCAACGCTGTCATTCTATCCCACCCGGGCTGAATCCGCCACACGGACAGACATTCCGACTTTCCCACCAATACGGTGCTCACTGCACGCGTCCTTCGGTCCGCAGCCGTCCTGGGAGGCCCGAATCGCATCGCACCCTTTTTGCCGCCGGGTCATCGGGTTGCTATAATATCGGTGCGGAGCTCGATGTTTCGGGACAACCGCCCCGACGCAACAGCCCAATGACCGGACGTCCGCCTGATGCAAAGTGAAAAACCGCACCGCGTCAGCGCTCGACGGACGGTGGAGGCAGAAGGTTCATGCTCGATCAACCACTCCTGCCATCCAAGTACGAGGGGATGAGCGAAAAGCAGATGAGCACGGCGATCCTCGGGCACAAGCGGGCGTTTGGTTCGCGGCTCGTGATCCTCGGTCACCATTATCAGCGGGACGAGGTCATCCGCTTCGCCGACTTCAGGGGTGATAGTCTGAAGCTCGCTCAGGTCGGCGCAAAGCAGAAGGATGCCGAGTTTATCGTCTTCTGCGGCGTCCACTTCATGGCGGAGTCAGCCGATATTCTCACACCGGACAACCTGGCCGTCATCCTGCCCGACCTTTCCGCCGGCTGCACCATGGCGGACATGGCCGAACCGGATCAGCTCGAGGACGCGTGGCGCTTCCTCACTGAATCCTGCGGTGCCAACCCGATCCCGATCACGTACGTAAACTCGTTTGCCTCGATCAAGGCATTCTGCGGAAGTCATAACGGCGCGTGCTGCACCAGCGGCAACGCCCGGATGGTTCTTCAGTGGGCGTTTGCAAACGGCGACAAGGTCATCTTCCTTCCGGATCAACATCTCGGCCGCAACACCGCTTACGCCATGGGCATCCCACTCGAGGAAATGGTCGTGTACGACCCGGAAGCGCCGAATGGCGGCTTGACTCCCGATCAGGTCCGCAAGGCGAAGATCATCCTTTGGAAGGGGCATTGCAGCGTTCACGAGCTGTTCACCACGCGCGACTGCGAGGAAATCCGCCGTACCGATCCGGAATGCAAGATCATCGTCCACCCCGAGTGCACGTGGGAAGTCGTGCAACAATCCGATCAGGCCGGAAGCACCGAGTTCATCATCAAAACCGTGCGTGAGGCGCCGCCGGGCAGCAAGTGGGCGATCGGCACGGAGCACAACCTCGTGAACCGCCTTACCCACGAACACAAGGACCAATCGATCCGCTCACTGTCCGAAATCCAATGCCTGTGCAGCACGATGTATCGAATCGACCCCAGCCATCTGACGTGGGTACTGGACGAGCTGGCAGCCGGGCGGATCGTCAATCAGATCAAGGTGGATTCCGAGACCAGACAGCTCGCCACGGTGGCCCTTGAGCGAATGCTGAAGAACGTCAGCGCTCAACCGGTGGCCGTCAAGTAAGCGAGATCGGCTCGCTCTCTCGCGCCCGCGACGCGTACAACACGAAACCATGCAGAATGACATTGCCAGAGTACTGATCAGCGAGGAGGCCATCCGGAAGCGCGTCGCAGTGCTGGCGGACGAGATTGCGCAGGCCTATCCCGACTCACGCGAGGGCATCACCCTTGTGACCGTACTCGCCGGCTCGATCATTTTTCTGGCCGATCTGATCCGCCGGTTGCCGATGAGAATGAAGGTTGGGCTGGTAAGCGTGTCGAGCTACGCCGGTAAGACGGCCCGATCGAGCGGTGCAACGCTGACCTCGAATGATCTGCCGGACGTTCAGGGGCGCGACGTGCTGATCGTCGACGATATCCTCGACACGGGTGAGACGCTTCGGCTCGTGCAGAGTGAGGTCCACCGGGCCGGAGCTCGTAGCGTAAGATCGATCGTCCTGCTGCGAAAGACGGCCAAAGCACCCTCAGACGTCTTCGTCGACTTTGTCGGCTTCGATATCAGGGACGCGTTCGTGGTAGGGTATGGTCTGGATTACGGCGATCTGTATCGGAATCTTCCCTATATCGCCGTGCTCAAACCGGAGGTGTACGGCGCGGACAGCATAGCATGATTACGACGCAACCGGCATCCTGGGGTCCGCTGCCATCCGCCGTGGCCACGCCTGAAGCGCCCTCCCGCGCGACGGATGCGTCCACCAACTGGGCGGCGTTGCCGGGCGGCGTGATCGACGGCGGCGAGATTGTGATTCTGGCGATCAAGCCGTCGATGTGGCGTCCGTTGTTCGACTCAGCGCCGTGGCTCGTGGTGTGCTGGGGGCTGGCAGCCGTGCTCACCTGGCTGTCCCACCCGATCCCCGGATTGTCGATTCTGCTGACGGCACAGATTCTGCTGCTGATCGGGCTTGGCCGGCTCGGAGTGGCTGTCGTGCGATGGGTGCCAACCTGGTACGTCCTGACAAACCGCCGCATTCTCGACATCCAGGGCGTCCGATCGCCGCGCATCTGGTCATGCCTGTTGACGGAAACCCGCCACACCGGCGTTACCGAAACCCCGGGAGAGAGGCTCGCCGGGCTCGGCACGATCAGTTTCGTCGCCGACAGCTCGAACGACCGGCCACATCAGTGGCACGCGATCGCCAAACCGCACGAGGTCCACGCCAAGGTCCGCCGCGCCATCGAGAACGCCATCGACCAACACGGACTCGGCGGTTGACACCCAACGCCGTCTCGAACACGAGATTGGTGGGGTTCGCCCTCGCGGACCATCGCCGACGGCGTGACAAAGCCCCCTCCTGCTGCGTCACAGCTCAATCGGCGGGTAGCGGTTCACACCCGCAAACTCACGTGTGGCGATGCACTCCTGCACCGACTGATACAAGATCCAGTTCCAGAATGCCGACTCCCCGCCAGCGAGCCGCGGGCTGCCACAAGGCGGCTTTGCCGCGCCCGCGCGGCCGCGAGACTGCAGGAAGACGCCGGCAAACCTGATGCGACGAATCGGCACTATCAAACTGCCCTTGGTATGAATGCTTCCTTGGGCTGTGCGGCAGGCGTTACTGCTCAATCCTTGGCCGCAGGTGGCGGAGTCTGCTGTAAATCATCCTCCACCACGGGCGCGGCGGCGTCCTCGCATCGAACGCGCACTTCGATCTCGCTGAGACCCTGGCGAGCGCCGTTGCGAGTCCCGTCCCAAGACCACCCACCGACGCGGATCGTGTAGCAGGCTCCCTCGACCACGCCGTCAATGACCACGGCTGAGACCGACCCGCCCCCGCAAAAATCGTCGTCACACTCGAGCAGCTTGCTGTTGTCAAGCGGGCAGGTGCAGTCGGCGTCCGGACTGTGCGAACCGTAGACCGCCAGCATGGCGTCGTAATGGCCCCCATCGCACATACGAACGGAGAGCCGGCCGGAGCAGGGCGCGACATAGTCATACCAGACGTCCGCCTGGAAACTATCAACCCCGGACGCGACGCAGGACCCGCCAGCTTCCGGCCCGTCGGTCGTCGCCAACCGGTTGTCGGTCTCGATCGTGCAGACGTAGTCCGTCTGCGGATCGGGCTGACACGTTGCGTCGTCCGGGCAATCCGGCTGCGAGATACTGCACTGCACATCCGGATCACTCTCACACCAACCAAGATCAGCCGGGTCCGGTTGATCCTCGCAAATCCTCATCGCGCGGGCACAGTCGTCGTTTGCGGGGATGACGGAGCAATCCAGGTCTCCGCAGGGCACCATTGGCAGGAACCTCCCCCCCGCCGCCACACATTCATCCTGCACGCCATGATGATCGCACTGCCCGTCCGGCGTGCAGCAGGCGCCCGGCGTATGGATCGGATCGTCCAGAAGTCCGCACGCGGACACCTGCGTAGCGTCAAACGCCTCCTGACCAAGTGTCGCGACAGCCATCCAGTACGCAAACGCCAACGACCGGCAGAGCTCCGCGTCGCTCTCACCCCAAAAGGTCCTCCGATGGCAGATGGCGAGCATGTCATGATAAAAGGCCAGGTCGCAACCCTCTTTCGACGCGTCACACGTGCCATAGCAGACGTTGTGGACCTCGCAGGCCGACGTGAAGCAAACCAGATCAAGTGGACAGTCGGGGATGGCCAGCGCGATCTCGAGAGGGCCGCAAGCTCCGTTGACGGAGGTGTCAAATGCGTCGTCGCCGAGAAGGTCCGCCAACAGGGATGACGCCGACTTGCCGGGGGAGTTCCCGCACCCAACCAGGACGAGAAGTATCAGGACGGGCAGGGCGGTTCGGAATGTCGTCAGGGCCGGGGCGAGGATCAGATGGTCCCTCCGTCCGGATGCAACGCCGTCGGTTTTTTTGACGTTCGAATCAAATCTTGCCTCGGTGCGGAACGAGACCGAGAGAGGATGCTCGGCCCCGCACGTTCGGATCGAACCCGGCCCGTGACACTTCCTTCCCAGCCTGAAAGGCTGGACGACGATAGCCGTGGGCAAGCGCAGCGCCGCCCACGGAACACGGAGCCCCAACGATTGATTCGACCCTGTAGGGGTCGCATAAACGTCGCGTTGCACACGCCGCAGAGAATAGACGACCCTTACAGGGTCGGGGGGTTCGGTGGCGGCGTCATCCGGGGGCGGCGTTACGCTTGCCCCCGTCTACTGTAGAGCAGGCTTTCAGCCTGCGATCCCCCCGGGTACCACAGAGCAGGCCTTCAGCCTGCGACCCCACCCGCCGATTCCGTCACGGACCCGATCGAGCCCGGCCCCTCGGTCTCACGACTCATCCCGTGTGCACCGCTGGACCATTATACGCCCGGCAAGTGTCCTGGTCAGACACCCTGGCTGCACGACGCTGAACAGTGCGGCGATGCGCGGAGGAGTTCCGCATCCGGAGGATTCGGCGCACGCGCACTATGTCCCTATCGACCGTTTCGCCCGGGAACGTTCGAGCCGATCGATCACGATCGCGCCAACCGTATCGCCGAGTACGTTGGTGGACGTTCGGAACATGTCGAGGAATGCATCGACCGCGAAGATCAGCGGAATGTAATGGATCGGGAGGTGCACGGCGGAAGCGACCAGGACCATTGTTACCAGACCGGCATCGGGAACCGCGGCGGCCCCGACGGAAGCGAGCACCGCCGTGATGAAGATCAGAAACGTGACCATGGCGGTCATCGTGATCGATACGTCATCGAGCCCGCCGTAAATCTGGATCAGGAAGATAACCGCGACGCCCTCGTACAGCGCGGTCCCGTCCATGTTCATCGTCGCGCCCAGCGGCAGCGAGAAGTTCGCGACCTTCGGCGACACCTTCAGCTTTTCCGTTGTGTTGGCAATCGTGATGGGCAGAGTGGCGGCGCTGGACCGTGTCGTGAAGGCGATCATGTAGGCCTCGCGAATCCCACGAAACAGGGCTCGTGGACCCACCCCGCCTATCGTAGCGGCGATCGCCACCAAGATACCCACGTGGACAATGATGCCGCCGATGACCGTCCCGCAGTACCACCCGAGGACTTTGAAGACGCCGGGCCCGCTACGGGCAACCAAACCGGCCATGATGCAGCCGATGGCAAACGGAGAGATGGCCATCAGCCAGTGCGTGACCTTCATCATGACCGCGTTGAGGGCATGGAAGAAGGAAATCACAGGGCCGGCCCGCGTCCCCACCACCACACAGCCAATCCCCAACAACAGGGAGAAAAAGATGATCCCGAGGGAGTTGGGGGGGCTGGCGGAGAGCGACCGGAAGGGGTTCATCAGCAGCGGCTGAATGATGTCATCCTTGAAGATGTCGGCGGCCGTTCGGTCGCGTGCCCCGGAGAGCTTCTGGAATCGCCCGGCCTCCTGACCGGACGCGTGATGCGCCCCCTCCCGCTCCGCCAGCCAGACCAGGTATCCAGGATCGGGGCGGCCATCGTCCTCGAGCGCCGGTCGCCCCTCAGTCTGCTGGTAGGTCTGACGGGAGGCCTCCAACGCGGCCTCGCGCGCCTCGCGCAGCCCGAGCGAGGCGGGCTTCCTGCCCGGTTGGATCGTGAGCACGAAGACCAGGCCGATGACGACTGCGATGGTCGTCGTGCAGAAGTAATAGGCCAGCGTCTTCCATCCGATGGCCCCGAGCTCCTTCATATCGGGCAGACTGGTGACGCCCGACACGATGCTGGCCAGGATCAGAGGGGCGATGATCATTTTCAGGGCCCCCATGAAGACCGTGGGGCCGAACAGATCAAGCCACCATAAGGCGTGGTGGCAGATCGCCTGGGCGGTTGGCTCGTCGCGCCCACCGAGGATCCACAGCCCCACCCCCACAATGACCCCGGCGATCATCCCGATGAAGATCAGGTTGTGCAGCTTGATTCGCATACAAATCAACCAGCGTGGAGAGGACCCGCTCCCCGGCGTCCGTCCCGATGTGACCGGTCGCACGGAAGCACGCCGCGCCGGGGGGCATGGTAGCCACAGGGTGTTTCGGCGCCAAACGGCAGCCGCAACGACTTGGACCGATCACGCGGCGGGGCGGATCGGCCTTTGACAGAATCCGCGAGCGCCGCTATATTCTGCACGTGCAACGCCAAATGGACCATTTCGTGACGGCGGAGCGGCGTTGATGGATATCACAGCCATCATCCCCGCGCGTTACGCCTCGACCCGATTCCCCGGAAAGGCTCTCGCAGCAGATACGGGTAAGTATTTGATTCAGCACGTGTGCGAAAGCGTGGGCGCTTGTGCGCGGATCGATCGGGTCATCGTCGCCACGGACGACGAGCGAATCGTATCTGCGGTCGAGTCCTTCGGCGGTGAGGCCCGGATGACCCGCGACGATCACGCAAGCGGGACCGACCGCGTGGGTGAGGTGACGGCTTCGCTGGGGCTGGCGGATGATGATCTTGTCCTCAATGTGCAGGGAGATGAACCGGAGATCAACGCCGAGGTGCTCACCAGGCTGATCGATGTGACGGAAAGGAACCGTGCAAGCTGGCGGATCGGCACGCTGGCTGCCCGGTTTTCGGACAGCGGACCGTGCGAGGGCGCCGGCTCGCCGCTCGATCCCAATTGCGTCAAGGTCGTCGTGGACACGGCGGGCCGAGCCTTGTTCTTCTCGCGGAGCCTGATCCCGTATCCCCGCAAGAGCGGCGGGAAGGTCGATCGGCCGTCGCGGTTTCTCCTTCACCTGGGTGTCTATGCGTTTCGCGCCGACACACTCCGCGCCATCACGACCGGCGGTGGGATCGCGCGGACCGAGCTGGAGGACGTGGAATCGCTCGAGCAGCTCCGCTGGCTGGAACAGGGTTTGCCGATCGGCGTGGCGATCGTCGATCATCACGTCGTCGGCATCGATACGCCGGAGGATTATGCAGCCTTCGTGAAGCGCACGCGCGCCGACGCGAAGAGCGTCAAAGCCAAGCTGCGGTAGGCGGCCGACATGGACCGCCCGTGAACGGACTGAGAGTGACATTGGGCGCTGGCGCCCGAAGGATTGGTGGTCATCCCGATGAGTTCAGAGAAGATCCTCGCATCGCTCACGTATGCCTCTGATGAGACGGAGTTCTTCACCCCCATGCCCACCGGCTACAAGCCGGGCCGGACCAAGTATGTCGTTGTCTTCGGCACGGTGATGAGCGGGCTCGGCAAGGGCATCTTCTCCAGCTCGCTGGCCAAGATCTTTCAGGATAAGGGCCTGACCGTCACGCCGATCAAGCTCGAGGGCTACCTCAACCGTGACAGCGGGACGCTCAATCCTTATCGACACGGCGAGGTGTTCGTGCTCGATGATGGGATGGAATGCGACATGGACCTGGGCACGTACGAGCGGATGCTCAACCAGTCGCTCACCCGGTTGAATTTCGCGACAAGCGGGCAGGTGTTCTCATCGGTACTCGAGAAGGAGCGAGCGGGGCGTTACCTGGGCCGCGACGTGCAGATGATCCCGCACGTAACGGGTGAGGTGAAGCTCCGGCTTCGGGAACTCGCGCTGGCGACGGAAGCCGACGTGGTCTTCGTCGAGATCGGCGGTACCGTCGGGGACGTGGAGAACGCCTACTTCATCGAGGCGGTCCGCGAGATGTCCTATGAGGAAGGACCGGACAACTTCTGCTTCGTCGCCCTGACCTACATTGTCGAGCCGCAGATTCTCGGTGAGCAGAAATCCAAACCCGCCCAGGTCAACCTCAAGCTCCTCAACGCCGCCGGGATTCACCCGCACATCATTGCGTGTCGGGCCTCATCTCCCGTCACCAAGAAGGTCCGCGAGAAGATCGCCCTGTTCTCCAGCGTCCCGATGGAACGGGTCTTCTCGATGCACGACCGCGACAGCGTCTACGTGGTTCCCGAGATGCTCCGCGGCGCCGGGATCGACGCAGCCGTCATCGACCTGTTGGGGCTGGCGGAACATGTTGACAGCGAGGCGGAGGAGCAGGCTCGCAAGATATGGAGTGATTACATCACCAAGTTCCGCGGTGCCAAGCATCCGATCACCATCGGCATCATCGGCAAATACACCTCCGTGCGCGACAGTTACGCCAGCATCATTCAAGCGCTCGAACACGCCGGCACATACGTCGGAGCCAAGGTCCGCCTGGAGTGGGTGGACAGCACGGACGTGACGGACGCCAACGTCGCCGACAAGCTCAAAGACGTGGACGGCGTCATCGTGCCCGGCGGTTTCGGATTCCGCGGCGTCGACGGCAAAATCGCCTGTGTCGAATGCGTCCGAAAGAATGGGATACCCTATCTCGGGATATGCTACGGCATGCAGATCGCCGTCATCGAATACGCCCGCAACGCGGCCGGCCTCGAACACGCCAACAGCGCCGAGATCGAACCCGATTGCCCCCAACCCGTCATAGACATCCTCCCCGAACAGAAGAAGATCGAGGGGCTCGGCGGAAACATGCGGCTCGGCGGGTATGATGTGGCTTTGACGCCGGGTTCGGAGGTCTCTCGAATGTTCGACGGGGCGGAGCGAATCCGCCTGCGCTTTCGACATCGCTACGAGGTCGACCCCGCGTACATCGAAACGCTTACGAAGCACGGTCTGGTCTTCTCCGGGAAGAGCCCCAAGCATCCGATCATGCAGGTGCTCGAGCTTCCGCGCGACGTACATCCCTATTTCATCGCTACGCAGGCCCACCCGGAGTTGTCGAGCCGGCCGCTTCAGCCGCAACCCATGTTCGTGGGTCTGGTTCGGGCGGCCCTCGAGCGGACCGGCGTCGTGCCCCGATCGGTCCACGCCGTCGGCGATTGCGGGTGCGCTGTGCACGGCTCAGTCGATCCAGCCGCGACGTCAGCCTGATGACGCGTAACCCCGCCAACCAGGCCATAAGCACTCAGGACCATCCCTTCCCACGCACGCGCTATCAGGGAAGCAAACGCAAACTCGCGGACTTCCTCGTCGCCGAACTCGCCGGGCTCGAATACGAAACCGTGCTCGATGCGTTCGGTGGGACCGGAGCGGTCGCCCATGCCTTCAAGCGCGCGGGCAAAGCCGTCACCTACAACGACCTGCTCGCCTTCAATCACCGGATCGGCGTGGCACTGATCGAGAACGATTCGGTTCGCCTTACGAACGACGAGATCGAAGCCGTCTGCCGCGAAAGAAACGATCGGCGGTGCGGTGATTTCATCGAGCGAACGTTCAAGGGGATCTACTTCACCGACGAGGAGAATCGCTGGCTCGACGGCGCGGTGGACTGGATTCGTAGCGAGCTGAAATGCCCCTACGGACAGGCCCTCGCCTGGTTCGCCCTCTTTCAATCCGCCATGGCCAAGCGCCCCTATAACCTCTTTCACCGCAGAAACCTCTACATGCGAACCGCTGACGTGACCAGGAGCTTCGGCAACAAGGCAAGCTGGGATCGCGGCTTCGCGGATCACTTCCGGGTTTTCGCAGCCGAGGCCAACCGGGCGATTCTCGACTCGGGCGGCCGGTGTAGGGCGACGTGCGGCGACGCACTCGACGTCGAACCGAACTTCGATCTCGTCTACATTGACACGCCGTATATCAACCGCGCCGGTGTCGGCGTGGACTATCGCGACTTCTATCACTTCCTGGAGGGACTCGTCCGTTACGACGATTGGGCGACGATCCTGGATCGGAAATCCAAGCATCTTCGCCTCGTCCGCCGGAAGGACCCCTGGGGCGATCCGCGAACTTGCCACGCAATGTTCGAGCGCCTGTTGGATCGGTTCCGCAAAGCCATCCTGGTTGTGTCGTATCGAAGCGACGGCGTTCCCACCATCGCGGAACTGACGGATAGGCTTCGTAGCGTGAAGCCTCACGTCCGCATCGTTCAAGGTACGCGATACCAGTATGCTCTCTCCACGCGGCGAAACACCCGGGAGGTCTTGCTGATCGGAACCGATTAGCCCGGCCTATATCTTCCAGCCTATCTGTAGCCAACCACGGCGCATTCTCGGCCGTTGGACGGTTTACTAAACCTCCACAGCAAAGTTAAGGCGACTCCGAGCGGAGCCGATGATGCTGTCGGACGCCAGAGCACACGGTTGGGGTGCTCAACCGGGCCCCATCGAGGCCCGGACCAGCGGAAGTATAGCGTCGCTGTCGGGGTGACCTTGCCGGATGCGCAGACCTTCTGAGCTTACCACGCGCCGGGGCCTCCGTCGCCAACGAGTTAAGAAGATACCATGGCGGTTTGTGCCGCTCCGGGTTAGCCCTGGGAACGGAACGGCTCTTCTCCCAACGGTCAGCCACCGGGAGTCGAGCATCCAAGCGAAACCCTGCAACATGCGACCACGCGCAATCCGCATCGATCGGCGTCGCAACGTAGGGGTACGTGTGGAACGCACCGGGCACGGTGCGCACACGGAAGGAGAGATCACAACATGACTCAAACACTGTTCGACCGTCTCAACACCAGTGGAAGACTCCCCACGCCTCCGGGAGTCGTATTGCAGCTCCTGGACCTGACACGAAGGGAGGATGTCTCGGTCCGCGAAATCGCGGACACCATCGCGATGGATCCCGGGTTGACGGCCAAGATTCTTCGCTTCGCCAACTCGCCGATGGCCGGTATCGCCCGCGAGATCACGTCGATCCAGCACGCGGTCGCGATGATGGGTGTGCGCGGAGTCAAAATGACGGCACTTTCCTTCGCCGTGCTTGGCACGGCCGGGTCGACCAAGTGCAAGGGTTTCGACGCCAAGCAGTTCGGGCTCCAGTCTCTCGGGTGCGGCGTGGCGGCGAGGGCCCTTGCCTCGACGGTCAAAGACACGTCGCCGCAGGAGGCGTTCGTGGGCGGACTGCTGAGCCAGATCGGCCGCTCGGCCTTGGCTTCGGGCCTGCCCGAAGAATACGCAACCATCCTGCTGGCAGCCAAACAGGTCCCCCGCGACCTCCCCGGACTTGAGATGAAGGTCTTCGGTCAATCCTACGCCACCATCGGGGGCCAACTGCTGCGGAATTGGGGGATTCCGGAAGCGCTGTGCCAGGCGATCGCGAGGTTTCGCGACGATGACATCAGCCCCGACGATCCCGTAATCGTCCGGGCTCTTAGGGTCGCGGAGATCGCCGCCGGGATCATCTGCCCCGATACGAAGGGCGACCCGCCCGACACCTCTGAGTTCGTCGAGGCCGCCCACAAGCTCTTCGGAATCGAGGCTGAAGATTGTGCCGCGATGCTGAGCGAGATGGCCGCCGAGATCGACGATACGCGCGGGCTGCTCGAGTTGCCAAAGGCGAATCTGCGATCACCCGACGATATCCAGTCCGAAGTACGCGAGCGCATCGCGGAACTCAGCCTGGCCATGCACCTCGAGAACCAATCGATGGCCCAACAGCAGGAAGACCTGATGCGACGCGCCACCACCGACGCGCTGACGGGCGTGGGTAACCGTGCCGCGTTCGACGCCCGCATGCAGTTGGAGCTGGAGCGCTCCGCCAGGTCCGGCTCGCCCTTCTCGCTGCTGATGATCGACGTGGACAAGTTCAAGGTCTTCAACGATACCTACGGACACCAGACCGGTGACAGCGTGCTCAAAAACGTTGCGAGCGTGCTGGACGCCAATGTCCGCAAGGTCGACTGCGTCGCAAGATACGGCGGAGAGGAGTTCGGCGTCATCGCTCCCGAGACGCCGCCGGAAGGCGCGATCAACCTCGCGGAGCGCCTTCGCCATGCCGTCGAGAGCGCCGAGTCGCAATGTGGTGATCAGATACTCAAAGTCACTATCAGCATCGGCGTCGCTACGTTCATGAGCATCACCGAAGCCGCCCAGGCACCGGCGATCATCCGGGCGGCGGACTCACAACTGTACGCTGCCAAGCGCGCCGGGCGAAACCGCGTCGAACTGACGGTGGATGGAGCGCCCGCCCCAATGACCTCGTGCGCCGGTTAGAGCCGTTTCGGCGTTCGTGTGGCGGTTTCAGGCTGGAGAGTGACTGTACCACACGGGATACCCGCGCGGACTCCCGACAAAGTCGGGACAGGTTCCGTCCGCGGCTCGTCATCGTGGCTCGATCCACGGGCGCCAGTAGTCTGCCACGGCCCGCCGTCCACGATCACCGGTTCCCACCTCCGGGCATCACAAACCCGACGCGGCCCCGTGTTCCGTTCCGCGGCCAAGTCAACTATACTCTGAGGTTCGGACGACACATGGAACCAGGACCGCCGCGAGCGGAACCCCGGCGAGGCGAAGCTCGCGGCCGAGGTCCTCACATGAACGTGGATTGAGTTCAACCGCGTTGGAAACGGCCGCCGGAACACAGATGGTAGACCAGAGCCTCATCCGCAACTTCAGCATCGTGGCCCATATCGACCACGGCAAGAGTACGCTCGCCGACCGTATTCTCGAGCACACCGGCGCCCTCTCCAAGCGCGAGATGCGAGAGCAGTTCCTGGACGACATGGATCTCGAGCGTGAGATGGGCATCACGATCAAAGCCAACCGGGCCACCGTCCCATTCCTGTTCGATGGCAAGGAGTACATGCTCAATTTAATCGACACGCCCGGCCACGTGGATTTCCACTATGAGGTCTCACGGTCTCTGGCAGCCTGCGAGGGCGTGCTCGTCCTGGTGGATGCAACCCAAGGCGTCCAGGCCCAAACCGTGGCCAACGCGTACCTGGCCGTCGAGGCCGACTTGGAAATCGTGCTGGTGATCAACAAAATCGATCTGCCGGCTGCCCGTCCGGAGGACATCGCCCTGGAGGCGGAGCAAATCCTCGGGCTTGACGCAGCCGAAGCGGTTTTCACCAGCTCCAAAACCGGTGAGGGAATCGAGGAGTTGTTGCGGGCAATCGTGCACAAGATCCCACCGCCGAAGGGTGATCCGGGCGCCCCACTGCGATCGCTCATCTACGACGCGAAGACCGACCCGCACCGCGGGGTGATTTCGCACCTGAGGGTCTTTGACGGATCGCTCAAACGCGGCGACCAGATCGACCTGATGGGTGTGGGAAGGAAATATCAGGTGGTCGAGGTGGGAAAGTTCAAGCCGCGGCCAACCGCCGTTGAATCCCTCAGCGCCGGCGAGGTCGGTTACCTGTTTGCCGGAATCAAGACGCTGGCCGATGTGAACATCGGCGACACGGTCACGCATTCCGCCAGACGCACGGACAGACCGCTGCCCGGCTACGAACCGCCACAGCAAATGGTGTACTGCGATTTCTTTCCCGGCGTTGGTACGTCCACGGAACGGTTGCGCGATGCCATGGAAAAGTTGTGGCTCAACGACAGCTCATTCACTTACTCGACGGTCGGTTCCGACGCCCTCGGAATCGGTTTCCGCTGCGGCTTCCTGGGTTTGTTGCACATGAAGATCATCCAGGAACGCCTGGAACGAGAGAACGACGTTACGGTCGTGCAGACGGCCCCGACGGTTACCTATGAGGCCCTGCTGAAAAACGGTACCGTCCTGCGCATCGAGTCCCCGAGCGAACTGCCCGATATGTCGCAGGTCGAGGAAATTCGCGAACCGATCGTCAACGCCCAGATGATCATCCCGGCGGATTGCGTCGGAACCGTCATGCAGCTCTCGATGGACCGGCGGGGAAAGCACGGGAAGACCGAGTATTTGTCTCCCACGCGCGTGTTGCTCACGTATGAGTTGCCGCTCTGCGAGATCATCTATGATTTCTACGACAAGCTGAAAACCTGCACGCGCGGGTACGGAACAGCCGACTATGAGCTTGTCGAATACCGATCCGGCGACCTGGTCAAGATGGACATCCTGGTGAACTCCGTGCCGGTTGACGCGTTGTCGGTGATCGTTCACCGGGACAAGGCGCAAAACCGAGGCCGCAAGCTCATCATCCGCCTGCGGCGAGAGATCGGTCGGCACGCATTCGAAATCCCCCTCCAGGCGGCGGTCGGAGCGAAGGTCATCGCCCGCGAGACCATCAAGCCATACCGCAAGGATGTCACCGCCAAGTGCTACGGCGGCGATATCACGCGTAAGCGCAAGCTCCTGGAGAAACAGAAAGAGGGCAAGAAACGCATGAAGATGGTCGGAAACGTCTCCATCCCGCAGGAGGCGTTCATGTCCATCCTCGAGCCGGAAGACTGAACGGGGAGGCACGGGTTTCGCCACTCTCGGCGTCGGGGCCGGATCCCACCCGAGCGCCGACTTGGCAACTCCCCACGGCCGACCGCGGCAGGGTGCACGCGGCCGGCCCAACGGAAAGGCCCGATGCGCCCGGGAGGACTCGAACCTCCAACCTACTGGTTCGAAGCCAGCCACTCTATCCATTGAGCTACGGGCGCTCGTGTCCAACTCGCGCCGACGCCCGAGGGGTCGACGCGACGGGTTGGTGGCGATTATAGTACGCTCACAGGTGCGGTCCAGGCGGACGCCGGGCGGACTGCGTGAACCGCCACGCGGCGTCTTTCGGCCGCACACGGTGGCCCCGATATTCGCACGCCGATACCGCCACGTACGCGGCGGTTCGGGACGGATGGGCATGGCGCCCCCTACGGGACTGGCCGATCGCCTCGAAGAAGGCTATGGTACGCAGACTGACGGATTCTGCTTCCCGCGAGTCGCATCGCGGACGCTCGGCAATGAAGACCGGTCAGTTTCGATATAGTAGTGTGGCTCCTCCGCAAGCCAGGGACGAAGCGGCTTTCCAAATACGGTTGACAGCCGACGGTCGCTTTGCATCCGCTTCCCGGATGTCTTGAAGTGAAGTACGGCCATTCGATGGCTTGACCGAAGTGCTCAAGGACGATTCAGCGTGACGACACCCAAGAACGTTACCGACGACAGTGACAAGACAAAGGGTACCGACAAAGCGGTGGCCAAGGGCGAGAAGGAATCGACCAAGAAGGCCGATGATTCCAAGAACGCCGCCGACACGAAAGTCGCCAAGCCCGTTCCGTCAAGCAAGCGGCCGCTGGGCGCGAAGGAGGTCATTCCTTTCGCGTGGAAGCTCATCGGCGTTTCCCAGAATGCCGCATTGACACTCTTCAAAGCCATCGAACGGGCGGATGTTGAAGCGCAGTACGAACGGGTCAAGCAGGAAGGTTACTACACGGATCTCCGCATCCTCGACAACAACGAGAAGGTCAAACAGCCCAAACCCATCAAGCCCATCAAGCCACCCAAACCGAAGGCCACAAAGAAGAAGACACTCAAGACCGTCAAGAAGGTATCCGCCAAGGCCAACGTAATTAGGGTAAAGACAAAGAGAACGGCAGCATCCACCGGCACCAAGAAGGCCGCCAAGACCACAAAGAAGAAAACTCCGGCACCGACAAAATCGGCCAAGAAAAAGACCACCCGGGCTGCCACACCGGCCAAGAAGAAGACGAAGAAAAGAACGAAGAAGAAGTAGCAACAGCTACCGAGATCGGATCTGCGTGGACCCACCCAAACCGGTGAAACGGCGGGAACCCAACGCCGCCTGCGGCAAACCCTCAGGCCATAGGCTCAGCGACACACCGAAGTCGCCCTCGGCATCGTCAAGCTCGAACGTGATCGCCCCAAACCATCGCGGGAACTTACGGATCAACGCAAGCGTGAAATCAAGCGTGCGACCGCGATCCAAATCGAAGAGCTCACGAACCGCAAGCGTATGCTTCTCGGTGATCCGGTAGTTCATGTCGAACCCCAACAGATTCGAATCGCTCTCATTGATGTACCGGTACCCCACCAGGTAGCTCAGCCGGGGCGGGCGCTCCGCCACAAAGGACACGTTGGCGATATCGATCTGCCTGTCGCTCATGTCGTAGTTGAGCTCGTTCAACAGCGCGGTCCGATCGTTGATCCGCCAGATCACCGACGAATTGACGTAATTGCGGGCAACACTGGATTCCGGACGGCTGAACGAGGTGAAACCGTTCGTGGTGACATCGCCATCGGCATCGTTGAACAAGCCCATCTCCACATCGAACGTCAGAAAATCCACGATGCGGCGGTTATCATCGGCACCTCGTTTCGTCTGCCATCGCTGCCGCACCCCGACCGTCACCCCGTCAACCCCGTTGATGCCCTCGACCATATCGTCGAACGGGTACAGCTCATCGGAATCCCGGTTGGACTGCGCCAACCATGCCGTGATGTCCGGTTTGATGATGTGGCGAACCCCGTTGATATCGAACAGCGTGGAACGCTTCTCAGGATACACGCGCCACAGATACATGCTACTGCGCACGCCAAGTGTTCCGAACGCCCGCGCCACGCCGTCCGCACGGGGGGAATCATCCCACACGGTCACCCTGGCCGAAGTAAACGGGACGAACCGGATCGGCCCGAGATCGAACGGCGCCCCAACCTCCTGCCGACTGTCCGCGCGAAGCACCGAACCGGAGTCGTGTGTCCTCCCGTCCCGCAGCAATTCCCGGAAGGTCTGGTCGGCTGGACGGTAGCGGACAATACCGCCGCGATTCTCGGAGAACCAGGTCGCCCGATCGCCCAACGGCTCACCGATGACGTGATAGGCAAGGTCGGGCAACCGCTCCGTCTGCGTGGTAAAGTCCAGGATTCGAACCTGCAACATCGCCGTGAACGCCCGGTTCTCCCGCTGCCTCTTCAAGTGCAGCAGGGTCTCTTGATCCTTCTCACGGTCAAACTCGGACTCGAAGAACTCCTCCAGGAAACCCTCGTCACAAATATGAGACAGCTCCAACGAGAGCTGCCAATCATCCTCGAGGAATTGCCTGTGCCTTATGAGCACCCGACCGCGCATCCGGTCGTGGGACACGTCCTCACGCTGGCGGCCCAGATCGTCCTTGCCATCGTCGATCATCAGGTAACTGCGGAACAACCCGAAATATCGTTCCCGCTCATACTCCGCATCCACGCCGACAGCAGGCCCTCGCTCCGAGAAGTAATCGAGGCTGAGTGTCGCGTCGAAGCCCGGAGGCGTTTGGAGCCCCAGCACGTTGAACAAGTGCCAGTCGGTCTCGAGCTCGAAACCGAAGTCATCGCTGTAACCGGAGCGCAGACGCGCAATGCCCGTCTCGCTCGTGTCGACTCGCCCCCGGAGGAAGGGCCACCACGCAATCGGGTGGCCGCCCAGATTCAGCGTTGCGTGGCGAATCCGGAAGTCCCCCGCGCGGACCGCACGCGCCTGGCCGCTCGGGTCGGATGGCGTCCGGTTGATCAGTTCCACCCGGCGGGCGCCGATGTGATAGTGCGGCGTGTGGAACTCACTGGTTGTCAGGATCGCGTCGTTGGCCAGCAGGTGATTCGCCGAGAGCTGCCGAACCTCCGCGGCACGAATGTAAAGCGGAAGGTTGCGTTTCATGAGGGCCGTCCGCACCACGGCATCGAGGATCAGCGCCTTGTCGTTCAGAAGATCATAGTACAGACGCGAGGCGCGAACCGTGTTGGCACCCTGCGACATCGACACGTCGCCTTCGAGATAGACCGACTCGATCGCCACCTCCCCGAAACCCGCCGAGAGCATCTGACGATCGGTGGCGGCGCGCCGCGAGCGCTCACCCCGATCGCGCGCCGCCGCTCGAGGGCGATCCCTACCCAACCCCACCGCCGGCGGCAGGTCCAATTCCGATTCCGGATCGGCGGGCGGTAGAAAGATCACCACCGAGTCGGCACGAATCTCCAGGTAATCCGACGTACCGGGCATCCCGCGTGAGAAGTAGGCTCCACCGACGGCCGTCATGACGCGCTGACCGTCGACGTCCCCCATCACCAACCGATCAACGCGGCCGTACATGGTCGGTTTCCGCTTCGGCTTGCCCTCCTCCGCGCGGCGGCCTGACGCATCCAATACGTGAAGGGAAACCTCGCCGGCCTCGTAGACCAGCGGTTCCCCGGTCAGCGTCTTTCTGATCGCGTTGCCCTCGCGGTAGACGTGGTCGTCGGCCGAGGACTGGAACGCCAGGTCATCAACGTTCGTCGTTATCTCGCCAAACGTGTCGAACGTCACGAACAGGGCGGGACCACTGGTCACCGTCCCGCCGGTCTCCACAATCTCAGCATCCCGCCAGAGCAGGACCTGGATGTGCCGATAGGGTCGATCCTGAAAGGCCCGGTGCGAAACCCAGACCACAGCCTGGCGGGCGGACAGCTCCTGTGCTTCACCCTCACCAATCCGAAGCACGACACCGCCGATAAAGTGTGCGGCGTCCGTGCCGTCCTCATCGGTGAAGAGGTAAACCAAGTCTGCGTTGAACTCAATCGGAAGCTCGGTAATCCCGCTGGGCAGCAGGGGATCGTCAACGTGATCCGCCAGGGGCACGGGTTGCTGCGCGAACGCGGCGGAAACCGTGCAGCACAGCACGAGGCTCCAACCGATACAACCTCGGTTTCTCATCGGGGTCTGGACCTACCGAATCGGTCCGTGGCGCCGCACAGACCAAAGGTTCCGCGCCTTACCCACAACCACGAACGGTTGTGCCTGCACGCAGCGATCTTCCCGTCGGAAAGCGGTCCTGCCGCCACGGAGGGGCTCGTGCATCCCCGCCCGGCATCGCCGCCGCGCAACGGCTCCGCCATCCTCCGCGCCAACGAAGGGGCGTAGTATAGGTGCCAAGATGCGCGTGTCAATTCAATTCGCCGGGAGAATGGCCCCGAAAGGTCCAAAAAAAAGTGCCTGGGATTCGTGACACGGCTGGTTTTGTGGTATTATTAGAATGTTGGATGGTGGTGCTCGTTGCTCGCACCGCCACGCCGAGGTGTCAAGACCGGGCTCAACGCAGTCCGTTTCAAGACATCCCGAGCGTTTGAATGCTTATTGGGCACACTTTCCGCCCGATCCCCCATCGGGCGGTCCCCAAGGCCCGGTCCACCCCACCGGGCCACTTTTTTGCGCGCACACGAAGGTCGGGTGTTCGACCTGGAAGCTGCACACGGAGACTCTTTCGTCGATCGACGCACAACGAGCAGACCCGCGCGGTGTTGTTGGCCATGCCCGCTCAGCCGAGCTATAATGCAGCCGCCATCACCTGACCGATGGCAACCGCGCCGCGAGGAATACGCGGGCGGGTACGCATGACAGTG
This sequence comes from uncultured Phycisphaerales bacterium, assembly GCA_965371725.1. Lineage (GTDB taxonomy): Bacteria > Planctomycetota > Phycisphaerae > UBA1845 > UBA1845 > CBDUZO01. The sequence goes on along the minus strand of CBDUZO010000010.1, from coordinate 26,276 downwards.
GTTCCATGATTCTCGAAAGGGGCAATCCGCGGGCCGGCTTCAACACACCTGAGGTGAAACCGTCGTCCGAAAGTAGGATCCCGCACGACGGTGCCGACTTCGTCGATGTCAGAACCAGCCTTGAGGCATCTCAGAATCCTTGTCTCCCTCGTCCTGATCGTCGTGCTGATCGGTATCGGGATCGGTGTGGCCTCCCTGCTGATATCGCTGCGTCAAGAAGCGCCGCGGCGTGAGGCAGGCAACCCGTCCCCACTCGTTGCGACCCTCGTCCTTCGACCGGAAACCGTCACCGAACACTTCATGGGATACGGCTCGGCCAGGCCGTTTCGGGCGGCTCGAATCGCGGCTGAGGTGCCTGGTCGCGTGATCGAGCTGGTTGATGGTATCCGTGCCGGGTCGTCTGTATCAGAGGGACAATCACTCGTCCGACTCGACACTCGGGAATACCAGCACGCGCTCGATCGCGCCAACGCAATGGTCGCCGCTGACCAGGCAGACCTCGAACGACTCGACATCGAGGCCGGTAAGCTCAACGATCTGATCGAGACAAGCCAGAAGGAAGTCCGCGTCGCGCGCGAGGAGCACTTGCGGGTGGCTGATCTGTACGAACGGAAGCTCGCCGCGAAGAAGGAATACGATTTCTCCAACCTCGCCTTCCAGCAGGCACGCCGCGTGCTCCAAGGGTATCAGATGGAGTTTGCCCGCATCGCCCCCACTAGAGCCCGCCTGCTCGCCTCGAAACAGGCCCGCCAGGCCGAGGCCGAACTCGCCGGGCTCAACCTCGAACGATGCGAGATCAAGGCCCCGTTCAGCGGAACGATCCAAACGCTGCTTGTCGAGATCGGCGAGTATGTCGGGCCCGGATCGGTGCTGCTCAGCCTGATCGATCCGAATCGTGTCGAGATCGGCATCCAGTTGCCGGCAGCCACCTACGCCGACGTGCGGGTCGGCGCCGCCTGTCGCGTCGACTCCGAAAGCACGCCCGGTGTCGAGTGGGACGGTTGCATCGCTCGGATCGCGCCCGACGCCGACGAGATGACCAGAACCTTCGCCGCATACGTCGAGGTGGACAACACCCGGCAGGATCGACCGCTCCTTCCCGGCACGTTTGTTCAGGCCAAAGTGCAGGGACCGATCCATGAGAATGTCTTGCTGGTTCCTCGCGGGGCCATCCGCGACGGTCACGTGCTCGTGGCCACGTGCGAAGGCTCCAACCCCGGACACGATCCCACCGACTCGACAGACCGCCAAACGAACACAATCGAGGGCGTTGCCCGGCGCCGCCGCGTCACGGTCGCAAGACTGATCGAGGACCGCGTGATCCTAACCGGCCAGATCGCGCCGTCCGATCGATTGATCCTTTCTCATTTGAGTCAACTCAGTGACGGCTCGCGGGTCAGGGTTCGCTCCGAAGCGACCGCCCCGAACACCCAGGACGCAGACCCCATCGCTGACACGGGAACGATGCAACCATGACCTCGCTCCCCCGCTTCAGCGTCAACAACCCGATCCTCGTGAACCTGTTCATGGTCACGCTGCTTCTTGGTGGGGTGTACCATGGTCTCAAGATCGTTCGCGAAATGTTCCCGGAGTCCAGACCGAACCGCGTCCTCATCACGACGGCCTACCCCGGCGCCACCCCAAGCGAGGTCGAGAAGGGGATCACCCTCAAAATCGAGGAGGAGATCAAGGACGTCGAGGGGATCGAGAAGATCACCTCGACCATCAACGAGGGCCTCAGCATGGTCCTCGTCGAGCTGAAAAGCGGGTTTGAGGACGTCGATCAGGCCGTCAACGACATCAAGGCGGCCATCGACACGATTCCCACCGAGGACTTCCCCGAGGAGGCGAAGGAGACGGCTGTCTCGAAGTTCGACCCGAAATGGCCCGTCATCAGCGTGGCCCTGTACGGCGACGTGGATGATCGCGTCCTCAAGACGCTCGGTGAGCAACTGCGGGAGGAGATCCTGCTGCTCCCCGACATCACGGATGTCGTGCTGAGCGGTACGCGCAAGGACGAGATCAGCGTCGAGGTTCGCCCGGAGAAGCTTGCCGAGTTCAACCTGTCGTTCATGGATGTGGCCGGTACCATCTCCGCCAGCAACGTCGATCTGCCCGGCGGCCAGGTACGCACACCGCGGGCCAACGTCTCGGTCCGCACGCTCGGCGAGAAGGATCGTGGTGAGGACCTTTATGACATCGTGATCCGCTCCGACCCGTCCGGCCGGGTCGTCACGCTCCGCAACGTCGCCACGATCATCGACGGATTCGAGGACACCGACGTGGTCGGTCGATTCAATGGCGCCCCGGCTGTCGACGTCACCATCTACAAGACGGCGGATCAGGACGCCATCAAAATCGCGTCACTGGTCAAGGCCCTCGTCGCGGGCAAGAAGGGAAACCCGCTCGCGCAACCCTGGACGGATCGCCTGCTCGCTCGCCTGTCGGGGGAGAACGTCGTCCTTGACACATACAAAACCGCCCTGGCTGACCCGTTCCCGTCGGGCGTCAGCGTCGAGGTCCATACGGACCTTTCGAGGTTCATCGAAGGTCGACTCGACCTGCTGAAACGCAACGGGGGTTGGGGGCTTTTGCTCGTACTGCTCTCACTGCTCGTGTTTCTGCACTGGCGGGTGGCGTTCTGGGTGATGATGGGGTTGCTGCTGGCCATCGCGGGTTCGTTGATCTTCATGGAAGTGCTCGGTCTGACGTTGAACCTGATCACCATGTTCGGTCTGATCATCGTGCTGGGTTTGCTCGTGGACGACGCAATCATCGTCTCCGAGCACGTGTACACCAAGATCGAGGAGGGCGTTGAATCGAAACAAGCGGCCATCGAGGGTACCGAGGAGGTCACCTGGCCGGTGGTCTGCGCGATTGTGACCACGATCGTCGCCTTCATCCCTTTGATGTTCATCGAGGGACAGATGGGTGACTGGATGGGCGTGCTTCCCGTGGTCGTCTGCATCGCCCTGTCGGTGTCACTTGTCGAGGCCCTGACGATTCTTCCTTCGCACCTGGGTCACGGTCTGAGGCACGTTCGACCCACCAGTACGAACCGTGAGCGGTCCGGCGGCACCTTCCGTCGGCTCAGCGCCCGTATTCGGGAAACGCAGAACCGTTTCGTGCAGCAGTGGCTCCGTATGGGATATGAGAGACTGCTGAGAAGGGCCCTGGACTACCGCTACGTCACCATCGCCGCGCTTGTCGCGTGCTTGCTCGTTGTCTGCGGCCTCTATGCGGGAGGGCACGTCCCCTTTGTCTTCCTGCCGACAATGGACTCCGAAACACTGATCGTCGAGATGGACATGGATGTCGGCACGCCGATCGACGCCACGCTGGAGGCGTTCGGCGTGGTCGAACGCGCGACGATGGACTTACCTGAGCTCAAAAGCATCTACACGCTTCTCGGGCTGCAGGTGAGCGTGGACGGATTGGCGAGTGCGCCACAGTCACACCTCGCCCAGGCGTTCATCGAGTTGACAGCCAGCGAGGAGCGTCAGCGAACCAGCAATGAGATCCTTCAGGAACTGCGCTTAAAGACCGGTGACATTCCGGGGGCACAGAACCTGAAGTTCGGGGCCGTCCACGGCGGCCCGGGTGGAGCGGCGATTCAGCTCGATATCAGCGGCGGCAACATCGATCGCCTAACCGCCGTCGCGGATGAGATCAAGAGCAAGCTCGCGGAGTTCGAGGGTGTCTCCGACATCGTCGATGACTTCGATGCGGGCCAGCGGGAGGTGCAGATCGAGCTGTTCAAGTCCGCGCGCGCCTTGGGTCTGACCACGCACTCACTCGCCACACAGGTGCGGTCCGCCTTCTACGGGTTCGAGGCTCGAAAGGTCCAGCGCGGACGCGAGGACGTGAAGATCATGGTCCGCTACGCACCCGAGTATCGAAGGAACATTTACGAGATCGAATCGATGCGCATCGCCACTCCCTCCGGCGCGCTCGTGCCCTTCACCGAGGTCGCTCGGTTGACGGAGGCCACGGGCTTCGCATCGATCAAACGCGTCAATCAGCGACGCACCGTGACGGTGACCGCCGACGTGAACACGGAAACGAGCAAGGCAAGGCCGGAACAGATCATGGCCGAGATGGCCACGTCCTTCCCCTCCATCATGCAACGCCACCCCGGAATCCGGCTGGAGTACGGCGGGCAGAAGCTCGAAACCACCAAGTCCTTCGGATCGCTCAAGCAGAGTTTCACCATCGTACTCGTGTTGATCTATGTGATCCTCGCGGGCCTGTTCAAGAGCTATATTCAGCCGATCATCGTGCTGAGCATCGTGCCGTTCGGGTTGATCGGAGCTATCGCCGGGCACCTCGTGATGGGATACCCCCTGACGATCCTTTCCCTGATCGGGCTGGTCGCGCTGACCGGCATCGTCGTGAACGACTCGATGATCCTCGTATCCTTCATCAACCGCCTGGTCCAACGCGGCACACCCGTAATGGAAGCCGTGATCGAGGGTGGGAAAGGCCGGCTTCGCCCCATCCTGCTCACCTCGGCCACGACGGTACTGGGCATCGCGCCGCTCCTTATGGAGAAGTCCTTCCAGGCGAAGTTCCTAATCCCGATGGGCATATCCATCGCAGCCGGGTTACTCTTTGCCACCGTTCTGACACTCATCGCAGTCCCGGCTTTGTACCTGATTGTGGGCGATCTGAAAGCGGCGATCACGGGGTTCGTGGCGTGGTTGCTGGGAAGACCGCAAGCGGTTCCGGAAACAGGCGGTAGTCGGTGATTGAGAGTTCTCAGTTATCCGGATTTCAGTTATAGACTGCTGAATCGATGTTCCGGCTCTATCGGGTTTTGCAGCGCCGCGCGGGCGCGGCAAAGCCGCCTTGCGGCAGCCCGCGGCTCGCTTGCAACCAATCGGCAATCTTCATCTGATACTCGTATTATCCGGCGTCAGCCCTGCTCGTAGTGAACCACCAGCGTCATCATGAACTGGCCCACGTCGCGCTTGATCCCAAGCTCGTTGACGGCGACCCTGATGTCGCGGACCTTCGGGTGCTCGGCGGTTATCCACTCGTTGACTTGCCGTTCCACGTGGCCAAAGTCATCCCTGTGATCACCGGGGGCGGAGAAGATTTTGATAGGCATGTGACTCGCTCCTCTAACACGGGAAACCCCTGTCCTACGCGACATGGATGGGGCGTCGGAATCGCCGCGGCGAGTTGACCGACCTTCCGGGCGACAGGTTTCGCCCATCGGAACCGTCGCCGCACACGTCAGAATGCCCATCCTACCCCCTTTCGCCGTCGGAGCAACAGCCACCCGCGCGTGTCGCTTCGCCCCACATTCCACCGCCGGCGGCCCGCGAGACTCCTCCGGGTCAACGCCGGGATGCAAATGCGGTACACTCATAACCATGCCGAGACGTCGCTGGTTGCCCATGCTGCTCGCTCACAAGATCAGCCTGCTGTTCGGTACGGCTGTCCTGTTGGTGATCGCCGTAACACTGTGGCCACCCTCACTCCAGATGACCGCTCTGAACAAGCAGGCGATGTTACTTCAGGCGGAATTGGTGGCGACAGCCGCCCGTCAGGCTGTCGACCTCCACCAACCCGACTGGTCGAAAGCACAGGTTGATCTCGAGCGAAGGTGGCCCGCGCTGGTGCGGGACCTCGGCGTACGGCCTGACCCGCCGCGCCTGGTTGCCGTCGGACCGCTCCCGCCGCGCGGTTTTCGCGCCGAGGCCGTCGAACGGCTTAGCGACAATCCCCGGCAGCGATACTACTGGAAGGTCCAGGAGGACAACCGCATCTTCCGATTCGCGATGGCCGTTCGACGCACCGACGCCGATCCACACCCCGATGCCCTTCGCGGAATCATCGATGTGAAACTGCCGATGCCCGAGACCGGCGGCGCGTGGAACACAGCCGTCACCATTCTGGCAGGCGCGAGCGGTGCCGTGCTCGCGATCCTCCTCTTCTATGTCGTCACGCAACGGCTCGTGCTGTCACCCGTCAACACGCTACGTCTGGCGGCTGAGCGAGTCGCATCCGGCGACGTGCGAGCCCGGTCGTCCATTGCCACCGGTGATGAGTTTCAAAAGCTGTCCGAGACGTTTAACGAAATGCTGACTCACCTTGACGCCGCCCAGGAGGAGCAGCGGAAGATCAACCGGTCGCTGGACGTCAAGCTTGGGGAACTGGCGGAGACCAACGTCGCACTGTACGAGTCGAACCGCATCAAGAACGAGTTCCTCGCCAATGTCACGCATGAGCTGCGCACGCCGCTCGTGTCGATCATCGGTTTCGCCGAACTGCTTCGCGACGCCTGGGACACGCCGGAGCCGGATCGCAAACGCCTGGCACGCTACTCCCAGAACATCCTGACCAGCGGACGAAGCCTTCTGGAGATCATCAACGACCTTTTGGATCTGGCGAAGATCGAAGCCGGGAAGCTCCAGCTTCACCTGTCCGACTTCGCGCTGACCGAGCTCTGCCAGGACATGATCGACTTCGTGCAACCACTGTGCGACAAGCGAGAGCAGAAGGTCAATCTGCATCTCGCGGATGATCTTCCGACTTGTCACAGTGACTCGGGCAAGATCAAGCAAGTCCTCTACAATCTGTTGAGTAACGCGATCAAGTTCACGCCCACCGGTGGAGCGATCTCACTGCGCGCCGAACGTGCGGACTCACAATCGGTCCGTCTCACGGTGACGGACACCGGCCCGGGCATCTCGCCCGAGCAGCGCGCGGTGATCTTCGAGAAGTTCCGCCAACTCGACTCCTCGGAAACCCGAGAGCACGAGGGCACGGGGCTCGGCCTCTCGATCACGAAGGAGCTGGTCCACATGCTCGGCGGAACGATCGACCTCGAGAGCGATCCGGGTCAAGGGGCGACCTTTGTCGTGACGTTGCCCACGCGGGCCGTGAAGGACGCAGCCAAACCGAACGTGTCTCTCATCTGATCAAACCGCGACGCCGCTCCCCGGCAACCACACGGGCGTCGGACCGGGGTGGAAAACGGGCTCGCCAGAAGCTAAGATTCCATGGCAGGCGATCCGGTCCGGTGCAGGTTAAGTTGAAACTCGGCCTGAACCGAGGTACCATTCCCCACCGTCATGCGGCTTGCTCTACCAGTAGCGTTGGCGTCCGTGAGGCAAGGGGCGCCCGCCCAAACCGTGCAGGAAGGGACGGCGTTGGAGGTTCTGGCCTGGCTGGGAGGCCTGATCCTGGCCGTTCTGGTCGCAGCCGTCGTGCTCGCCTATACGAAAAGGCGGCTGCGTCGGTCCGCGCCCGCCGATGGGCCGGCATTCGATCTCGACCAGATCCGCGAAATGCGGGAGCACGGCGAATTGACCGATGCTGAGTATGAGGCGTTGCGCGAAAGGGTGATACAGGACATCGCTCCCCGGTCGTGACGCAGGGCGGTTTAGGCCCGATAATGTGCTTCAGTCGACAGATGGAAACTGACGATGTCCCCCCCAACCGGAGCGGTGTGTCACCCGTGACCATGCTCGGCCGGGGAGCTAACAGTTGACGGGAGTGGACGATGGCTACAGGTCGAAGCGGTGGTAGCGGCGGATCAAGAACGCGTCGCACCAGCTCATGCAGCTTCTGCGGCAAAGGGCAGCGAGAGGCGGGTCCGATGGTCGAGGGCCCCAAGGACGTCTACATCTGCAAGTCCTGCGTCGAGCTCTGCCACAACATCATCAGGCAGGAAATTCGCAAGGCATCCACATCGCGCGCGGTCGTCGGGCAGATCCCCAATCCGCGTGAGATTCACGAGTTCCTCAACGAGTACATCATCGGGCAGGAGCGGGCCAAGCGCACGCTCGCCGTGGCCGTCCATAACCACTACAAACGGCTCCAGCACGTGGACACCGCCGAGGCGGACGACGTCGAGCTTGACAAGTCGAACGTCCTGGTGGTCGGGCCTACCGGCGCCGGCAAAACGCTGCTCGCCAAGACGCTCGCCAGGGTACTGAACGTGCCCTTCGCCATCGGTGACGCCACCACGCTGACCGAGGCCGGCTATGTCGGAGAGGACGTCGAGAACATCCTCCTGCGCCTGCTGCAAAACGCCGAGTACGAGCTTGACGTGGCTCAGCGTGGGATCATCTACATCGACGAGATCGACAAGATCGGCAAAACCTCCAAGAACGTCAGTATCACCCGAGACGTCTCGGGCGAGGGCGTGCAGCAGGCGTTGCTCAAAATGTTGGAGGGAACCACCTCGAACATACCTCCGCAGGGCGGGCGCAAACATCCGGAGCAGCAGTACATCCAGATGGACACGAGCAATATCCTGTTCATCTGCGGCGGCACCTTCGTCGGATTGACCGATATCATCCGTCGTCGGTTGGGCGAGAGTGCGATCGGCTTTCGGAACGAGGGCGACCCGCGCGACATGACGGAGGAGGAGGGCGAGATTCTGGCACAGACGTCGCCCGACGACCTGGTCGAGTATGGGATGATTCCCGAGCTTGTCGGACGGCTCCCCGTGATCACCACACTCAATCCACTCAACATCGACATACTCGTGCGGATTCTGACCGAGCCGCGTAACGCCCTCGTTAAGCAGTATCAAAAGTTCTTCGAGTATGAGAAGTGTCAGCTCGAGTTCTCATCCGACGCGCTTCGCCAGATCGCCGAGAAGGCCCAGGACCGAGAGACCGGGGCCCGCGGGCTTCGGGCCGTCATGGAAGAAATCATGCTCGATGCCATGTACGAGTTGCCCGATAACAAGGGGTCCGGAAAGAAGGTGGTTACCGAAGCTGTCGTGAACGGCAAGGAGCCTCTTGTTCCTCCCAAACGTCGCCGACGGCGGGAATCCGCCTGATCCACCCCACTGATATCATACCCTCCTTAGGGCGGACTGATACACGCGCCCGTCAAGTCCGCTGACAGGAACGTCGATATTCTCCCTGGCAGGACGTCAGGGGGAAGATATCCACGTCCTCCGGAGGATCGTACCACACATGGCTGTCACCGTTTTGTGCCCGAGGCTGAGTTGTCGCGCGATTCTGCGCGTCCCCGACGAAGTGCGCGGCAAGCGTGTGCGTTGCAGTGAGTGCGGCGGCACGCTGGTTGTTCCCGCCGCGAGCAAACCCGCACCGGGGCAAAAGCCACCCGGAGGAAGCAAGCAAGGCGTGAAGCAGTAGCGGGCTCGTCAGCCCTCCAGACGCATGACCCCGATTCTCATGTGCACAAGCACCGCACGTCAACCCAACCACCGGGAACCAGCGTGTCTTCAGACGTGACCATTTGACAGCGCCTACCAACAACCGGCGGCTGTCAGAGTGTGAACAGACTTCCGGCGCACAACAGCACGAGGACACCACCGCATATCACCAAGGTCGTTACGGCAAACGCACGGCGTTGAAAACGCCGGACACCGAATATCCCGCAAACGACGGCTGCTATCCAAGCGACCCCGGCAACCGCCTCCAGTACCGACATCACAATAAGCCAGGCGGGAATGCCGCCGTGTGTCTCGAGCAATTCCTGTTGCGCCTTCAAGAACCCGCCGCTTTCGATCGCCTTCTGGAGCTTCTCAAATTCCGACACATGAGCGCCGGTAGTGATGGTGATCGAAGCCAAACAGAGGATCATGCAGCAGGCAAGCACGAAGGCGACCACCGCAATGCGGTTGGGGTGCATTTCAATGGCGACCTGCGGCTGGGGCGACCAGGGTTCCGGCGGCGCCGGCGCGGCGACGTTGGGCTGTGGTGCGAGAGCCGTGGCGGTTGGAATCCGGCTGATATCACCGAGAGTCGACTCAGCCGGGGCGGTGATCGTCTTTCGACAGTAGGGGCACGCCACGGCCTTTAGCGCCCATTCATCGTCGATCTCGATCGGCTGGGCGCATGCGCTGCATTGGAATCGGATCGCCATGATGCGGCATCGTAGCCTCCAACCCCAATTATGGTCAACCAATCCGTTTTCGCCCGGTGATCGGTGAGGAATACTGGGGCTCGGCGCCGAAAAACTTCCGCGCAGTTTTCGCGCATACCGGCGCTATCCGGCGGCCGGTTCGCCACCTGGTCGGGGATGGACCGCGGGACCGCGCACGGCATGCGTGCCCGTGCGCAAACCGTGCGCGGAAAGTGCCTTTCATGCGGTTCATTGCGGTGGAATCCCACTCAAGCACCGGCAATATCGTCACCGATAGCAGATCAGTTCCGGCAAGGTCGATCCAGTGACCGGGTCGCGTGCCGGGCAAAGGAGTCGCCGACGATGATGCCAAAGTCTGACACAATCACAGCCATAACGAAGCTCAACCCCAGCGCCGATCCGGAGTTCCTGGCCCAGTTCTCCAGCGAGGAGTTGACCGAGTATCTTCACCGGCTGACGAAGGTCCGCGGCGTGTCGGCGTCCGCCGATTCACTCCTTCGATCCCTGCGCAGCGTGGTCTCTGCGGAGGCCGCAGCCGCGGAGTAGGCCGCACCACGCCGATCGCCTGAACGAGATTCCCATCTCGGTTACCCACAATACGTACACGACGTACGAAGAGGAAACGGCGCGCCAACGCACACGTCATCGCTGACGATGCTGCTCGAGCAGATCGATGATTCGCTGAAGCTTGGGCGGTAGCGGGGCCTCGATGTCGAGCGGCTTCTCCAGAATCGGATGCGTCAATGACAACCGCCTCGCGTGCAAAGCCTGATGCCCGAAGAATGGCACATCCGAGCCGTCGCCCGTCAGCACGGCTTCGCTGATCGGCCTGCCGCCGTAGAGCTGATCGCCCACGATAGGGTGACCGATGGATGACATGTGCACGCGAAGCTGATGCGTTCGTCCCGTCTTGGGAAACAGGTCAACGGTCGAGTAACCGCGATACCGCTTGACGACGCGGTACTCCGTAATCGCCTCCTTGAACATCGCCTGTCTCGGCGGGCTGGCTGAGGGAAGGACCATACGCTGCGTCGTATCGGGGTGCGGGGCGAGGGGCTTGTTGATCACGTCTCCGTCAAGTTGAATCTCCCCCTCGCAAACGGCAAAGTACTGCTTGCGCGTCGTTCGCCGCTCGAACTGAAGAGCAATGCGCCAGTGGGCTTCATCGGTCTTGGCGATCACCATCACCCCCGTCGTGTTCTTGTCGAGCCGGTGCACGATACCGGGCCGGAAAGGCTCGCTTCCACGACTGAGCTTCTCGGCGTGGAACGCCACGGCATTGGCCACGGTCCCGGACTGCGTGGCCCGGGCCGGGTGACACACGATGCCCGCCTGTTTGTTGATCGCCAAAAGCCACTCGTCCTCGTAAATGATGTCGAGCGGGATATCTTCCGGGACAAGGTCTGTGGGCGGAGGAGGTGGAAGCGCGACCGTGATGAGATCCCCACCGGCCGGTTCGTAACTTGGCTTGCTCGGAAGGCTGTTTACCGTCACCAGCCCCTGCTTGATGTAGCGCTGGATCGTCGTCCGGGAGACTCGCGGGTAGCGACCGCGGAGGTACTTGTCCAGCCGGCGACCCACGACGCGTCGGCGGACGTGGTGCCGGTGAATCTGTGACCGTTCGTCACCGTTTTTACCGCCCGCATCGTCGACTTCGACGTCATCCGAAGGAATGTCATCGCCGTCGCTCATACTCAATCGGCACACCTTCAGGCACACCCACTCGAGTGTGCTCGGTCCTTGGTTTTCAGATCAGGTCCGGTTCCCCCCGCCCCCGAATTGTAGGCTCAACAGGCGAGGTCAAAACCGCCGCCGACCACGCGCCGGGCGAAACCGGCTGCCAAGGGTCTTGGGCGGAGGCTTCCTGGCGGTCTCGTCGCCGCTGCTATGAATCGGAGCCTGGTAGCGCGACATCCGCGGCGGTTGGGATGGTTCCGGCGAATGCTCCCTCGGCGCGCACGGTACGAAGTCCGCTATGGTCTGGTGCGGGATCTCCCGGTTGATAAGCTTTTCGACCTCAGTCAGTTCTTTGCCCTGCTCCTTCGTGACAAACGCGATCGCCACGCCTCTGGCACCCATTCTCGCGGTCCGCCCGATCCGGTGCACGTATGCGTACGGGTCGGACGGCATGTCATAGTTGATGATGTGCGAGATCGCACTGACGTCGATTCCGCGGGCTGCCAGGTCCGTTGCCACCAGAACCTTGATCTGGTGCTTGCGAAAGCACGACATAACGCGGTCGCGCTTGTGCTGTACGAGATCACCGTGAATCTCCTTCGCGTTGACGCCGGCCTCGTGAAGCCGCTTGCCAAGCTTGCGGGCAGACGCCTTCGTGTTGCAGAAGACGATAGTGATGGGCGAATCCTCCTGCTTGAGTATCAGCTTCAGCAGGCGGAACTTGTCATGCGGCTCGACGCTGATGTGGAATTGGTCCACCTCGTCGACGGTCAGCCGATCCTGCGACACGTTGATTTCGATCGGATCGGTCATGAACTGTCGCGCCAGACGGTTGATTTCGTCGTCGATCGTGGCGGAGACAAAGATGGTCTGATGCTTGCCCCTCACGCCGCGCAGAATCGTCTTAATATCGTCCCGAAAGCCTATGTCGAGCATCCGGTCAACCTCGTCGAGCACGACGAACCGCAAACCGTCAAGCTTCAGCACGCCGCGGCGCTGGAAATCCATGACCCGCCCCGGCGTACCCACCACAAAGTGCGTCTTGCGACCGAGAAGGTGAAGCTGCGTGCTGATCTTCTGCCCGCCGTACACCGGAACGATGTGCAGGTCCGTGAACGCCGCGAGGCTCTTTATCTCCGTGGCGACCTGGACCGCCAGCTCGCGCGTCGGCGCGAGGCAGATCGCCTGAAGCCGACCGGCGGGATCGAGCCCCTGAAGGATGGGCAGCGCGAAGGCAGCCGTCTTGCCCGTCCCCGTCCGGGCCTGGCCCATGATATCCCTGCCCTCAATCGCGGCGGGGATCATCTCCCGCTGAATGTCGCTGGGATCAACGAACCCCATCTTGCGAACGGCCTTCAGGAAACGGACCTCAACGCCAAGCTCGGCGAAGGCTTTTGGTAACTCTGGAAGTGACTGCATGCGTGTGTTGACAAATCATGAATCGCCGCGAAGACCAACTCGACAACCGTTTGGCATCAAGGGCGGGCTCTCACACCCGTCCTCGGACACGAGTCACCGGTCATTGCGGCTTGCCCGGCAACGCGCCGAAAACGGCGCCGTTGAAACCCCGAGCGCTACCATCTTTCCGGTGCCAGTCGTCGCCCGGGCATCCCGGACCACGGTCCTCTCGCCGCCTTTCGGAGGCCGAGGTCGACACCGCATTATCCCAATCCAACGCTCCAACTCTATTCTCGGCGAGAGTATAGCGGAATCGCCGTGCCCTGTAAACGCCACCCCCGTTGGCCCTGCCCGGGATCACAAGGGGGCCTGGCAAGCGACAACACAGCCAAAGAGGCGTTCCCTCCAGGTGATCTCCCGGCCGACCGGAAACCGGCCTCACGGGCCTGGGGGTGGCTTTACGCGTCCGGATGGCTCAACTTGCGGTAGTAACGAACGGGAACGTCACTCTGATAGCCGAGTTTCTCGAACAGCGCATACGAGGCATTGTTCCCCTGCTCGACAAGGGCCGAGACGATCTCGATCCCACCGGCACGGATCGCCTCATCACAGGCGGTCACCAGCGAGGCAGCGACACCACGCCGCTGGTATTCAGGCAAAACCGCCACACGATTGATCCAACCCTTGCGATGATCGTGAGAACCAAGCACGACGCCCACGATCCGATCACCGTCGGTTGCCGCCAGATAAAGGTCCGGGAACCGCGCGATCTGGCGGCGGAAGGCACCTTCGCTCTCCCGGCCTCGAGCGGAGAACTTCAACCCGCACGCTCTCCACACATCGACGACGGCCGGATAATCATCCGGTCCGGCCCGACGGATTGTCAAAGGAGGTGTCAAGGTCACGGCACTCAAACCCACGAATCGTCAGCCACAAAGTAGTACAGCCCGAGGAATTGCGCCCAGTTGAACAGGAAATGTCCGATGATTGCCGGTAGGATCGACTTCCGCCATACGGTCACCAGGCTGAACACCAGGGAGATCATTGCTATCGGCACCATCGCCGCAGGCGTCTGATCGAACCAGTGCAGGCTCGTGAAAAGAACCGTGTTACCGACCACGGCCAGCGTCCAACTACCCGTTGCTCGCCGAATCCGCGGCATGAGAAAGCCCCTGAACACGAGCTCCTCATAGAGACCTACCGTCAACGCCACAGCCCCGAACGTCAGAGGGTGCAACCTGGGAAGAACGGCCGTGATGCGGCCTGCGTTCTCCGTCAACTGTCTGTACAGCTCCGGAAAGAGAGCCCACGCCAGCACTACCCAGAGGAGGGTCAAGCCATACAAGACCGGCACCGAGCCGGAACCGAGCAGAATGTCCAGTACAGGCTTCTGGCTGCAAAGGCCAACGGACCCACGGCGCCCGCGGCGATTCCGCACGATCAACGCCACGATCACCAGGGCACCCAGGGCCCGAAGGATCAGAGCGGGCATGGCGGCCAACCGCTGGAAGGCCCCGTCATCAAGGCCGATGTCCGCGTCCCCTCCGCCGAGCGCCACGCCAAGTGCGAGACCGAGACCAACCGCAACCAGAAGCTCCCAGGCAAGCAGCAAGACAACCAAAATGCCTATATCCGCCCAGGCGACCTTCGATGTAATCTCCGACAGGAGCAACGGGTGTGGCGAGACCGGGCGGCCGTTTGCACCGGCCAACACGACGGGCCTGGCCATCGGGATTCCGGACGGAATCGGCTGCCCTTCGGATATCCCATCCGGCTCGATTGGCTCAAATCCATCAGCCATAAGTCCGCTGATACCCTACGCGGGCCGGATTCGCAACCGCAGGTCGTTTGGCCGGCTTCGCCGGTCGGAAGGTGCTTCCAAAGGGGAATTCACGGGCTGCGCTACATTCTTGACGGTCCGATCCGCCTGAGGCGAACTTCACCGTCTCTCGTTTTGACGTTTTGACGTTTCTCCCTCGCTATAGCATTCCCACGAGTGTCTCGCCGATGGCGGCGGGCGACTCGGCGACGCCGACTCCGGCCTCCTTGAGGGCGGCGACCTTGGACGCGGCCGTCCCCGTACCGCCGCTGATGATGGCACCGGCGTGCCCCATGCGTTTGCCGGGCGGAGCCGTTTGACCGGCGATAAACGCAACAACGGGCTTGGTCACGTGGCGATCAATGTATCGGGCGGCCTCCTCCTCGTCGGTCCCGCCGATCTCGCCGATCAGGATGATCGAGTCGGTCTTCTCATCCTCCTCGAACATCTTGAGCAGCTCGATAAAGTTCAACCCCTTGACCGGGTCACCGCCGATACCGATGCACGTGGACTGTGCGATGTCACGCGTCGTGCACTGCCAGACGGCCTCGTAGGTCAGTGTTCCGCTGCGCGAGATGATGCCGGCGCTCTTGCACCCGTTCTCGCACGGCTTGTGGATGTAACCGGGCATGATACCGATCTTGCACTCGCCCGGCGTGATGATACCGGGACAGTTCGGCCCGATCAGCAAGGTGCCTCGTTGGTCGAAGTACTGTCGCACACGAATCATGTCGAGCGTGGGAACCCCTTCGGTGACGAGCACCGCGAGCGAGCACCCGGCATCAGCCGCCTCCATCGCGGCGTCAGCGGCAAACGCAGCCGGAACAAATATCAGCGACACATCCGCCCCCGTCGCAGCCACGGCGTCGTGACACGTGTTGAACACCGGAAGACCGTGCTCCGACTGTGTACCGCCCTTGCCCGGCGACACACCGCCGACGATCTTCGTTCCGTACTCCAGGCAGCGCGACACATGGAACGCGCCGGCCTTCCCCGTGATTCCCTGGCAGATAACCCGTGTTTCCTTATCAACGAGGATACTCATAGCTGTGGCCGTCCTTCCTTTCTTGCGGACGCATGAAACCCGTTGTCACGGTGGCAATCGTCTCGACTCAAGCCTGCGACCGACCGCCTCCGAACGGGCAGTATGGCACGACGCGACCCGCTTGTCCACGGGTCATGGAGGGCTTCGACGGCGTTAGGAACGGCAGGCGATGGCGGAGAAAAGGCCACCCACCGGTCCGCGCGCCTCTTGGGGACAGCCTTCCTGATTGTGTACCGTATCCCCACGCGTCCCCTGACAAGGGAGGGAAAGAGGCGGGTCCATTCGGACGAAGAGGAACCTCCCCCAACCCCTCCTTATCAAGGAGGGGAGGAAGAAGCACCATTACGTTTCCGGAAGCGGCACGAGAACGACGAAAGGGCTCGGCCCGGTCGACAGACGCCCCGCCCGGCCCTATAAACGAAAGGCCTGTTAAGAACACAGCCAAGGACCGCAACAGCGACAGAGCCCATCAGGACCGTGCGTGTGCCGTCGATCGAGCGCAAGCGGTTGCGTGGACGCGAGAATGCCTGTGCCAACCGATCAGCGATTCCGCAAGAGCGAGCGTTTGCGATTGCGTCAGGATTACGCACGCGTTTTCGCTGCGCGCTGCCGCCGGGGCGATGATGCGTTGGTCGTGTATGTGGCCCCGAATGACCTTGGCTGGTCACGACTGGGACTCAGCGTCAACAAGCGGATCGGCAATGCCGTGCGAAGGAACTACGTGCGGCGTCGGATTCGAGAGGCTTTCCGGACGCAGAAGGACGCGTTGCCCAAGGGCCTGGACATCATCTGCGTCGTCCAGGCCAAGGCGGCGAAGCGAGGTTTCGACCTGGCTTCCTCGCTGCGCAAACTGGTCGGTGAGGCTTCGCGGGGCCTCGCGCGCAAGCGCGACCGGCGAAGTGCGGGGCGCGGATCGGCTGATTAGGTCTGCTCAGAATCGCAACGCAAATGCGAACGTCGCGCGACTAGCGGAGCATTCGCACCACGCTCTTCTCGACGCGATACTTCCCATCTTCCAGCGACACGCCGACCCCGGCATCCTCGAGGAAGTTCAAGTACCGAAAGGCGGTACGGCGAGAGCAGCGAAGCTTGCGCCCCAGTTCGGCGATCGACGCGCCCGTCTCCATCATGTGGATCATCTTGAGCTGACGACCGAAGATGGAGTCTTCGCCCTCGAGATCCTTAAAGAGCTTACCGGCCGCATTCTTGACTGCGGCGCTCTTCTCGAATTGACCCGACTTCATCGCAGCCTTGAGTGCTATGTGGATGGCCAGGTTCTCGGTGAAATCGGAACTCGCGCCCAGTTGAGTGGACATGTCATGCTCCCGTGTGTGTATGTAATACCAAACCGATTGGAGTAACAGCGCAATTTGCCCACCCTACCCGGTGGGCTATCGCAACCTCCTGCCGAGCGATACCATACACCCTCAGCGATACACTGACAAGGGCTGTCACCTTATTATTTTTGTGTCGGGAGCGGGGCACTCGAGGCGCCAACCGTCGTGCCGGGTGTCCGCCACATTGCACGTGCATGGCGAGGCGATCATGGAGTACCTTCACTGGGCCAAGGTTCACACAAGAGTCCGGTACGAGCTGACCGACAGTAGCGTGCCTCAGCTCAAACGACACGACCTTGGCATAAGCCCGGCGGACATAAGTGTCGAGGCGGACGGAGCCTACGGTGATCCGGCACTGATCGACGCCGTGGCAAGACGGTACGGCGTCTCTCCCGACCGTGTTGTACCGGTACCGGGCACAAGCTCGGCCAACTTTATCGCGCTGGCTGTTGCCTGTGGGCGCGGCGGCGCGCTACTGATCGAGCATCCCGTCTACGACCCGATCCTGCGTGTCGCGGACTTCCTGGATCTTGAAGTGATCCGTCTGCCGCGGCACCCTGGCCGGATGTTCGGCGTGGACGTCGAGGGCATCGAATCCGGGCTCAGGCAAGGCGCTCGGGCGGTTGTGTTGAGCAATCTGCACAACCCAAGCGGCCAACTGCTATCGAGGGAGGCAGTGACGCGGATCGCCGAGACCTGCGCCAAGGCGGGTGCGACGCTCGTTGTGGACGAAGTGTACCTCGACAGCGCCGCCATCACTGGCGGCCGGTCATTGTGGACGGCTGCGAGTATTGCAGACAACGTCATCGCCACCGGCTCTTTGACGAAGGTGTATGGTCTGGGCGGGCTGCGGATCGGCGCCGGTCGAAGGGATGCGGTCCGAGGCGGTGGATGCGGCTCATCGGGGCCACCGGGCAGGGGTCAAGAGGTACGGGGTCCCAGGGTTGATCCCGGGGGGAGTTGCCAGTAGTGCGGGTCGGACTTAAACTCCATCGTTTGTGCGGCCTGCCCGCGGCGCGTCGGGGCTCGGGCGTCCTGTGGGTTGGCCCAGCGTCGCCGTGCGCCTGGGCGAGGGTGATGCATCGACACCCGGGTCAGCGAATCGTGAACGGTTGACTGAGGATTGGGCGAGGGAACCGATGATAGCAGCGTTCGAGACAATCATGGATCGGATTCGCGCGGGACAATTCGAGGAGGCCCGCGAGTTTCTTGATGGTGCCGCCGAGACAAACGAGAACCATCCGGAGCTGCTTTTTCTGCGCGGCTATCTCCATGAAATGCTGTACGACCGCGAGGCGGCACTGGCAATGTACCAGCAGGTACTGGAGATGGACCCGGATCACACCGAAGCCGCCTTTCGGGCCGCATTGCTGTGTGATTCCGGCGGAGAGGAGGACGCGGCGCTCAAGTTGTTCGAGCGTTGTGCGGCCGAGGAACCCGCGCACGTCAACGCCCTGATCAACCTGGCTGTCATTTATGAGGACCGCGGTCAGCTGGAGGACGCGGAGCGGTGTCTCGAGGACATTCGAGACAAGTACCCCAATCACCCACAAGCGCGACAGCTTCTCAAGTCGGTCAAAAGCTCGTACACGATGACGTACGATGAGAGGACGCAGCAAGATCGTGAGCAGCGCGACGCCGTTTTGGACATGCCGATTGCCGACTTCGAGTTGAGCGTGCGCAGCCGGAACTGCCTGCGTCACATGGACATCCGTACTCTGGGGGATCTCCTCAGGACGACCGAGGCGGAACTCCTCTCGTACAAGAACTTTGGTGAGACATCGCTTAACGAGATCAAGGCGATGCTGGAGCAAAAGGGCCTCCAACTGGGCCAAACACTGCACAAGGCCGAACCGCCGGCCTTCCCGGAGCCACTATCCACCACGAATGACGGCTCGATAAACCTTCAAGCCTCTGTGGCGAACCTGGAGCTGTCGATCCGATCTCGCAAGGCACTTCAGCGGCTGGGTGTGGCCACGCTTGGCCAGTTGGTTCAGCACAGCGAAGCGGAGCTGATGTCCATCAAGAACTTCGGCCAGACTTCCCTGGCCGAGATCAAGCGTGCGCTGGCGTTATGCGGGCTCACGCTCCCGTAGCCGATTCGAAAGGGGCGATCTTCTCACCAATGGCGCGGTCCGCCTGCAACGCCGGCCGGATCGGCCTCGCTCGGGGAGTTCTTGGGGTCAACACACGCCTCCAGGATGAGACCGGGACGCGTGGACGGAGAGACGCCGTGACGCATGACGGCTCGACACCTTTGGCCCTAACCCGTTTGCGCCGACTCGCCCTCATCGCCTTTCTGCTACCGCTGCCGGGGTTGGTCTCTTGCGACTGGATGGGCGCGGAGACCGCGCGGCTCTCATCGGAGCCGTCCACGCCGCTACGTCCGGTACGTGTGCTGGTCGCTTCGGATGTCGAACGCCTTCGCGTTAAAGGCAACTGCACGATCCTGGCTGCATCCGATCCCGACAGGAGCCGGATCCCGCTTCACGCGAGCAGATGGCATGTTATCCGGGTGGACAAGCCGGACGTGATTCATATTCAGGGCCAGGCACGCCTCGGGAATCACGTCACGCTTGTAGCGGAACAAACGGAGCACATACGCTTGTCGGTCGCGCGTGATGACGGGTGGTCGGAGGATGTCGATTACCCGGGCCACCTGCTGATTCGCGTCAACGGGGAAGGTCGTCTCGGTGTCGTCAATTACGTGGACGTGGAACAGTACGTCCCCTGCGTTGTCGCGCGGGAGGTCTGGCCGAGCTTTGAGACCGAGGCTTACCGTGCCCAGGCGATCGCCGTACGGACGTATGTGCTGGTTCAGATGCTCCTAAGACAGCAGGCCCCCTACGACGTTCGGGCGACCGAAGGATCGCAAGTGTACAAGGGGATCCGCTCGGACCTCGTGGGGCGGCGGGCCGTCAAAGCAGCACGCCACACGCGCGGGGTCGTCTGCATGTGGAAGGACGGCGGCGCGGAGAAGCTCTTTTCCACATACTACAGCGCCGCCTGCGGCGGTGTGTCTCAATCGGCTGCGATCTTCGGGAAGGCGGACGACGTTCCACCGCTCGCCGGCGGCGTGTACTGTGACTACTGCCGGATCGCGCCGGGCAAGACCTATCGATGGGGGCCGGTGCAACGGAGCTGCAGGGAAGTGCTCGCGAGCCTGGGAAGTCGCTATCCGGAGTTGGTGTCACTGGGTGACATCGCTTCGATCGAGGTGATCGAGCGGACGCCGTTCGATCGGCCGGTACGGCTTCGGATTACCGGCTCGACGGGGCAAACCTACGACATACTCGCGGAGCGGTTTCGCCTGGCCATCGGCTCGAGGGTCGTAAGAAGCACGCATTTCGACATCCGTGTGGCCGACGGCGATGTGATCATCGAGAACGGCCGTGGGTTCGGACACGGATTGGGACTGTGCCAATGGGGAATGCAGGGCCAAGCACTGGCGGGAAAGCGAGCGGGCGAGATTCTCCGCTACTACTACCCCGGTGCCATCCTGACGCGCGCGTACTGAACTTCGAGCATGGGTGGGACGTCCGCCGGGGGCTCTATAGCGAGGTCAGCTTCTTCGCTTCCTCTTCCGCTGCGAGGAAGCGATCGGTGTAGCTCGGGTCGACCGCCTGACAGGCGCGTGTCGCAAGCTCACCGATCCGCTCATAGTCGGGATCGCCGCCGCTGCGCGTCATGAACTCACCCGCCAGGATCACAAGTCGCAGCAGGTGTCGCAGCATGAGCCCTTCGTTCTTGGTCAGGTTGCGGGACTTGACGTACTTGTAGAAATCACAATCCAGCTCGAAGATTCCACCCGCCACCCACTTGGCCTGGACCTCGATGTCCTCCGGTGACGCGAGCGTGGCATCAAACAGAGCCTTCAGCATCTCCGGCAGGTTCGACGGCTCATCGGGTTCGTCGTCCTCCCAGAGATCGTCCATCCGCTCTCCCCAACGGCGTGGCGGCTCTTCTTCCTGCGGTTTGACGCGAGCAGTGATAATCCCCCTCTGAATAAGCCGGGTTTCCAGCAGCGCCTGGAGCGGACCCGGTTGATAGTCCTCCGGAATGCGTGTCTGCCGCCGGATCGCGGGTGAAAGAGGAAGGACCGATTCGATCGCCAGGACCTTCTCCTCGAAGTTGGAGTGCATGAGCTGCTTCGTGAGAAAAGCCCCATACAAAGGATCAATACTGCGGAAAACGAGCAGTTCGTTGATGCTCTCGCTCAGCGTTACGTGATCCTCATCTTCCTCCTTCGTCAGATGCCCGAACGCAGCCAGGTTGGCGATCATGTGATCGAGCTGCTTCTGGAACCCCTCGATCCGATCCGCGCGGGCGAATCGTGTGGTCAGGAAGTCGCGCACGTCTTGGACCCGGCCTGTCTTGGTCAGCAGGTAGATCAGGAATTGATACGGGATCATCGAGCGGCTGTAGAGCTTGGCCGGCCCGGCTTTGATCAGTGTTTGGAACTGCCCCTCGCTCCAATACTGCACGGTCTTGCGGCGCGAAGGCTTCTTGCGTTCGAGCTGCTTTCGCGCCCGCATGATCCCGGGGTCCTTCGACTTGGGATCGATTTGATCGTACTTCTTTCGCCACTTGACGATCTTGACGTCATCATCATGCGCAAGCGCGTAGACGTATCCCTCGGTGTCGAACTGAGGTCTGCCCGCCCGCCCGAACATCTGATGGGCAGCCGAGGAGGGGATCAGCTTCCTCTCGCCCGGTTTCCCCTTGACCAGCGTCTCCAACACCACCGACCGCGCGGGCAGGTTGATCCCCGCAGCCAGCGTCTCGGTGCATATAACGAACGGAATGAGCTTCTTGAGGAACAGTTCCTCGACTGCCTGCTTGTGCTTCGGCAACACACCTGCATGGTGAACGCCGACGCCGCAGATGAGCATCTGCTTGAGCTTCGGGCCGATCCCCTCGACGAAATCGTCCTTATTCAGGTGTTGTTCGATCTCGGCGCGGGCGGCCTGATCCGTAAGCTTGCCCCCCTTCAACCGCTCCGCCAGCTCCCAGCAACCGTCACGATGAAAGCAGAAAACCAGGGCGGGTGTGCGGGTCTTGGCGCCGTCAACCGCGTTCATCTCCGGGAGGTGCTCTGCCAGGATCTTGTCACCAATCCAGATGAACTCGAGCGGTACGCGGCGCTCGTTGGTCTGGATGAGCCGGACCTTTCGGCCGTGCTCCTTGTCGAGCCACTGCACGAACTCGACGGCGTTGCCTACCGTGGCGGAAAGAAGCATCAACCGGACGTGCGGCGGAAGCATCGCCAGCGAAAGCTCCCAGACAATACCACGGTCGTAATCGTTGAAGTAATGGAACTCATCCATCACCACACCGCTTACGTCCCGAATGGTCTCCTCCCCGGCCAGCAGGTGATTGAGCAGAATCTCCGCCACCACGACACGGACTCGCGCGTCGGGGTTGATGCGGCGATTTCCGGTGATCAGCCCGACGTCATCACGCGAGAAACCCCATTCCTCCGCCTTGTCCTTGAACTCACGGAACTTCTGATCCGTCAGCGCGATCAACGGCGTGGTGTAGTAGAGCGGTCGTCCGGTGCAGAGGGCTTCGAAGATGGCCGCCTCGGCGATGAGCGTCTTGCCCATGCCCGTCGGGGCGGCTACGAGCAACCCGCCCTCCGACTCGAACCAGCTCAGAAGCGCCTCCTCCTGAAATGGATAGAGATCGAACTGGACGGCGTCGAGGAACTTGTCACATACCTCGGATCGATCCATGCAACCAAGGATAGCGGGTTGCGTCTCGCTGTGCGAGCCACACGTCTCGACCTGGGGCCGTGACACTTCCGGCAGCCGCGCTACGGTGAACCCGCGCCGGTGAACAAGGCCCTTAAGAAGCTCGATTCAAGGAAGCTCAACGCCACCGGAATGATCCCGCCTGCGCAACCGACAAGCTGTAGGAGGCAACCACCGGTCAGGGCCAACGCGAGGAAGCGGTACGCTCCGTTCGAGCATTGAAGTTGCATACAAGACCCTTCGAACAGGTGTCCGCCGGCAACGGCCTACGGACACAAGTCCATTATGGTGCCCAGCGGCGGACCCTCGTTCTCGCACTGCCCGGGAACCGTGCATGCCGGGTCCAGACAATAGTCTCCGGGATACGAGTTCTGAATCTGCATGTCGCCGGGCTCGCAGTTCCCGAAGATCGTGCCGCACGGATCGACGTAGTCGGTTACGTTGTAGAGCTTCTCCTCGCACGTTCCCAGAAAGCCGAACTGGAAGACCGTCCCCGAGGTCAGAAGGGCCGCAGTGGCCAAACGCTTTCGTATGGCGGAGGATCGTCGCGTCATAATCGGTTTCCTTCGAGGTCACACCCGGCGCCCCTGCTCCATTCGCTGGATCGGGACACCCGGAACCGTGTTGATCGATCGTACTGTCGTAAGCGTCGAGTTAACGATGCCACCGCCGACCAGGCATCACGGCCGCGGAAGCCAGCGCGCTCGACCCGTCAGGTCTCTAATCTTACGGACAATCCGCGAACAAGGGGTTGTCCCCGGAGCACGGATCAATCGTACCGCCAAGAATGCCGTTCTGGCAGTCGAAGATAAAACAGAAATCGGTTGCTTCAACTGCGGACTCCGCCATGAAGCTGAGACACCCGGTGTTCGGAGCGGCGAAGAGCAGTCCTCCTCCAGCAACCAGGGCGGCCATGGCCGCCAGCCGACGGGAACGTGCTCGCATATCAAGACTCCCTAAGGTATTGTCAACAAAGCCGTTACGGCAATCGCCAGAGCAGGCCAACACCCCGCCCGTATACAAAGCCATCGCGAAGTATACCCACCCGACCCCGTGCCCGCAAGTTGCCATCCACCTCGCGCCCGCAGGTGGCACCCTGCCCTGATTTTCTCGGCGTCGCGTAGACGCCCCGCACCGAGCAGCATTATGTCGGCGTCCAACTGTCCTGACAACCGACCCCCCGGGCCGGTCAGGGGATCAACCCCACGGCTGATCCCCGCGGCGGGTGCGAGGTGGCCGAAGGGCCGATCCGGCCGGCCATAGGGCGGCAATCTTGTCGACCAAGGAGCAATCCAGGGGGCTCAAGCAGAGGACAGTGCGTTCTCGATGGTTGCTCGCCTCGGCGGCTGGATCAGGCCGCGATCGGTGATGATCCCCGCGATCAGGCTTGCCGGCGTCACGTCGAAGGCCGGGCAGTAGCAGGGGACGCCGGGCGGAGTGGTCAACCGTCCGAACCAACGCCGCACCTCGTCCGGATCGCGCTGCTCAATCTCAATGTGTGAGCCATCCGGGATCGACAGGTCAAAGGTGCTGCCGGGGGCAGCCACATAGAATGGAATCTCGTGGGCCTTCGCCAGAAGGGCCAGACTGTACGTCCCTATTTTGTTGGCTGTATCACCGTTGGACGCGATCCTGTCAGCCCCGGTGATTACAAGGTCGACCTTCCCATCCGCCATCAGCGATCCGGCCATGTTGTCGCAAAGAACCGTTACGTCGATGCCTGCCTGTTGGAGCTCCCAGGCTGTGAGCCTCGCCCCTTGAAGCAACGGCCTGGTCTCGCCGACGTAGACCCGAACCGAGCGTCCCATCTCGTGGGCAACGTAGAGCGGCGCCAGCGCCGTGCCGTACTCAGCCGTCGCCAGGGACCCGGCGTTGCAGTGCGTCAGTACACCGATCCCCGGCTTGATGAGCGGTTCGCCGAACCGGCCGATGGCCCGGCACATTTTGGCGTCCTCGTCGCGGATGCGCTTTGCCTCATCGAGCAGTACACGCTTGATCGCCTCGATGTCATCCGTTTGAAGCGATCGGGCCTGCTCGCGCATTCGCTTGAGCGCCCAGGACAGGTTGACCGCCGTCGGCCTGGCGGTGGACAGGTAGTCGCAAACCTCGTCGAGATGAGATAAGAAAGCCCGTCGGTCGGAACCCTCAAAGTCGCGCACGCCGAGGACCGCGCCCATGGCAGCCGCGATTCCGATGGCGGGAGCACCGCGAACGCGAAGCCGGCGAATGGCATCCCACAGGGTTCTCGCGTCGCGACACTCGATCCTCGCCAACTCGGTCGGCAGCAACGTCTGGTCAATCATCAAGACGTAGCCGTCGAGCCCCCCGACCCACTCGATGGTTCGCGGCGGCAGCTTCGAGGTCATCTATAGCGCTTTCAATGGTCTCGTGGCGTCCGACGGCCAAGAACCTCCGGGGAACTTCGGCATTGGGACGCTAAGCAAAATAGAACTTGTTCTAGTGCCGTTTCAACAAAGGTTGTTCCGCTTTCTTCCCCCCTTACCAAGGGGGGATAGAGGGGGGTTCATACAGACGGAGAAGAACCTCCCCCAGCCCCCCCTTGTCAAGGAGGGGAGGAAGAAACGCCATTACCTTTCTGGAAGCGGCTCTAGGAGAGCTTCCCCTGGAGCTTCTTGTTCTTGGCTTCGACCGCCTCGGCCTGCTCAACCTTGAACTTGCGATAGGCGGTTGCGAGCTTCTCGTCGTGGCGGGCGATGATCTGTACTGCCAGCAGCGCGGCGTTCTTGGCCCCGGCGGCGCCGACGCTGACCGTGGCCACTGGGACGCCGGGCGGCATCTGGACCGTCGAGAGCAGGGCGTCCATGCCATTCATCGGTCCACTCTCCAGGGGCACGCCGACAACGGGCAGGCATGTGTGTGCTGCAATCGCACCGGCGAGGGCGTTGGACATCCCGGCGGCTGCGATGATGACCTCGACTCCATCCGCTTCAGCGCTCGAGGCGAATGCGCGCACGCGTTCCGGATTGCGATGCGCGCTCATCACCTCCACGTGCGGTTTCTCGTCAAACACCCGAAGCTGCTTGACGCACTTTTCCATGACCGACCAATCGGAGTCGCTCCCGAACACGATGGCGATTCTGAACTTGGGCATTTTGTACTCCACCTAAGCGGTGTCCCTACGTTGTTCGAGCCGCGGACGGAACTTCCAACCGCACTCGGGACACCGCCCTGAGACATTACCTCGCAGATTGTACACGCATCGTACACACTCGTCGAAGTTGGGCAGTTCGGGTGGTGACGTAGCGAGCCGCAGACTGCCGCAAGGCGGCTTTGCCGCGTCCGCGCGGGTATCGCGTGTGCCCCTTCCGTTTCCAGAAGGTTCTCCTCCGAATTAGTTACTGGAGAATCGCCCCGGTAATGCCTGTTTG
>CBDUZO010000009.1:0-68118 GCA_965371725.1 uncultured Phycisphaerales bacterium | reverse complement strand
AAGGCAGGATAACCCGAATGCTTAGCTGTGACAAAGCACTAGTGCTTTGTCACACCTGAACTTGCGGGTTATCCGAACCGCGCCCGTCACGAAGCGGCCGCCCCGTGCGGCTGTTATCTCCTGCGTCTCCGCTCCCTCACGGTCGCTGTTCAGATCAGATCGCCCATTGGAAACCCGCAAAAACACGTGTGGCAATGCACCTGTGCGCCCGCGCGAGGGCTGCTTTTCCCGATTGCCAAGTGCCCGTCGAGGTGTTTCAATGCGCCCGGAGGTGCTCCGATGGCTGACGAACCGAACCGCCTCACCTTTGATCGTACCGCCCGGTTGGTCTTCAGCGCGCTGGTGATCCTGGCGTTGCTGTGGCTCTTGCGATACCTCTCGGATGTGCTCCTGCCGTTCGCAGCCGCCGTGGTGCTCGCCTACCTGCTGAACCCGCTTGTCACGCTGTTCGAGCGGAAGACGAAGCGGCGTGGGTGGGCTGTGGCGATCACGTTGGTCGGGCTGGGCATCATCAGTCTGGCCGTTGTCGCCATTGTCTTGCCGCTGATGGCCGGCCAGGCAGCCCGGTTCAAGAGCGACCTCGTCAAGCTCAGGAACGATCTGGCTGCAACGCTGCACGAGGAGCGGCAGGCAGCCGAACCTGCAATCGCACCTCTTGGCGCCTCATCGGTCGACGAACCGCCGGATGCCAAATCGCCGCTCGGTCTGAAGGAATTGAGCGAGGGGTGGGCCGAGTTCCGTGCGACGCCCGACGCCCCGCGCACGGAGCGCTTTCGCAAGCTGCGCGATAAGGTCGGCGGCACGGTCGCCGGAAGCCTGATCGAGGGGACCATTGATTACACCGAGTCGGATCAATTCCGAGAGTTTCTGGTGAATACAGCCAAGCGTCTGGCGATCGGTGGATGGACGGTCGTGACATTCGCGGTGAACGTGGTCCTGGGCCTGACCGGGCTGATCATCGTGCTTTTGTATCTGATCTTCCTGCTCCTGGACTATCCCGAATACGCCCGCACGTGGAAGACCTTTCTGCCGCCCCAATATCGTGAGCCCCTCGTCGGGTTCCTCGAAGAATTCAACACCGCGCTGCGACGATACTTTCGAGGTCAGGCGGTCGTGGCGCTGACGGTCGGGGTTCTATTCGCCATCGGGTTCTCGATCATCGGTTTGCCGATGGCGATCCCGTTCGGGTTGTTCGTGGGTCTGCTGAACATGGTTCCCTATCTTCAGACCATCGGTCTGATACCGGGCATCATGCTGGCCGGGTTGCGGGCGATCGAGAATGATTCGAGCTTCGCCGTCTCGGTGATCCTGGTGTTGCTGGTGTTTGGAATCGTCCAGTTGATCCAGGACGCCCTGCTCACGCCGCGCGTGATGGGCAAAGCCACGGGCCTGCGACCGGTGGCCATCCTCCTGGGCCTGTTCATCTGGGGCAAGCTGCTCGGGTTCCTCGGTTTGCTGCTGGCCATCCCACTGACATGCCTTGGCATCGCCTACTACCGGCGCTACGTGCTACGGCACGCAACGGAGACGACGAAGCCGACGTAGCGCAGGTCGCTCGTCTCCACGAGCAGGTCACGGCAAAGGTCGCCACGGTCTGCTACCGCACCTTGAACGTTGCTTGCACCTCCCTCAACCAGGCCAGTTGGGCGCGCACACTGAGAATGGCACCTCGTGCAACGAGATGACAGTAGATGTCATTCCGAACGGCATCCCGCCGGGCATCGATCTTCATAGACTCAAGCTGCTCACGTAGCTTGGCCCGCGCTTCTTCGATGAAAAATCGTCGCTGTTGCTCGCCAAGCGCGCCCAGGAATCGAACCTTCAAACGCAACGGGTCAATGTCCATTAAAGCCGAACCGGGTGGTAGCGGCGGCTGCAGCCATTTTCTCAGTTCAGCCAGTCCCCCGGCGGCAAGGCGGTAAACGCGACTCGCACGCCCGTCGCCCCGTCGGGCTCTCGATCTCAGCAGCCCCCGCCTCTCCAACCGCCTCATCAGCGGATAGATGGCCCCCGCGCTTCCGCTGAAGTGGGAGGAGGGTGACTCCTGGAAAACCCTGCGGACCGCATAGGCTGTACAGGGTTGCTCCGTCCACACGATCCCGAGGACCACATGCTCCAGTTCGCTCATCCCGGTCTTCTCCTTGCAGCCCCGTTTGATGGGAACCGCCTTCACGGACCCGGCTGAAAGTATGGACGTTGAAGGTTTTCGGCTCCTGTCCCCGATTTTGACGGGATGCCGAATCTTGGCTCGTCGGTAGAATAGTGCGAATCGTACTATTTAGCAAAAGCCGGAGAAAAGGGACGGTCCGCCGGTTTCCCTCGGCAAGAAAGGAGATTTGAGATGTGCATCCGAATCCTCATCGTCGCGCTGTTTTGTGTCGTGCCTCTGCAAGCATCAACCACCACGGAGGAATCCCCTCGAAAATCCCGTCCGCCTCACCGCACGGTGTTGCCTTCGAGGGCCGTGTCAATACCGATGGACGACTGGGGAGGCCGGCCCGTTGTCGGGGCTCGGATCAACGGCAAGGGGCCTTTCAGGCTAATCCTCGATACGGGGACCAGTTTCCCGGTCGTCCTGGACGACGCGGTTGTCAAGAAGCTCGGGCTCTCCGTGACAGGGTCCGTACAGGAATTCGGCGGGGCAGGCAGCCTTCCGTACGCCGATCCCGATGACCTTCTTGCAGGTCGGACACAAGAACAAGTACTCGGCGTTGACGGCTTCGATCTGCCGCCAGTGCACCTCGTCGATTTTCTTCTCGCAGTGCGGACAGATTGGATCGTATTCGGATTCTTTCGCTGCTAGCTTCGTCGCCATGAGTTGACCTCCCAGCTCGTTGTGAAGACAACCCAGGTTTTTCCAGTTTTGCGCATTGCCCGTGGGCGCCGTAACTGCTTGTCCTATAAGGAGTTACGTGCGATATCTCGGAACGGCCATTTTTCGTTCGCGCAGGTCGTTTGATGACGGCTCAGAGACGAATCGCCGATTGGAGGCTGTGAGGCGGGTTGAGAAAGCGCAAAACGAAAAGGCAAACGAAACGGTTCGGGGGCCTCCACCTGAAGGATGCGAAGCGACACTGACGAACCGCCCGCGCGTCCCGAGCCTGTGAGTTGTTCCGTTTGGCCGCACGGTTGAGGGGCTGGCGGCGGGTCGCGGGGGCTGGGCTCGGACCTTAATCGATGTGCGATCGAACCGCGTTCGAGGCCTGTCCGGATTCCGTTCGCGGGTGCGTCTCATCGCTTCCCAGGCGTTTGCATGGCGGCGCCGTCCTGCGCACTCCCTGCGCTTCGAGACCGCCAGGAAACGGAATCTAGGGACTGCTTGTCCGGGAAGAGTGTACCGGCCAAGGTAACAGCCCCCTGCATGCCAGCGGGTTGCATTGAGACCGAGAAGGAGGCGCGGCGCTCAGATTTCCAAAGTTCACGGGGCGACGTGTCTTGGGACACGTCCTCGGCCGCAACAGCGTTCAA
This sequence comes from uncultured Phycisphaerales bacterium, assembly GCA_965371725.1. Taxonomy (GTDB): domain Bacteria; phylum Planctomycetota; class Phycisphaerae; order UBA1845; family UBA1845; genus CBDUZO01. The sequence continues at coordinate 64,650 of CBDUZO010000009.1, read as the reverse complement.
CACAACAAGGCCCGGGCCGCGAATTAGGACCTCCTGCCCGGTCGACTCAACCGTCAAGGAAGCGGCCTCATTGGAGTACACTCGGGTTAAAAGGGCTACATGAGCGAGCGCGTGTGAAGGCGGATGCATCGTCATGTGATTCAGGACAGCCGCTTCGATGGACGGCTCAACCGAGAAGCGCGCTTCGCACCTGTGGAATGGAATTACTAGAAGATCGGACGACTTCGGAACAACGTAGAACCTAACTTCAAGCCTCCACTCGTCGCCAGATTGTTTGTTCTTACGGTACCTCAAAATGGCTTCGCGCACCTCGACTTCCGGCAGCCGCTGAAGGGGCGACAGCAGTCGGAGTAGGTCCTCTCGCTTGGCTGAGCGCACACCCGTGCCTTCGCGCCAAGGTACTTCGCGATGGACCGGGCCTTTGACTGCGTTCTTGACTACGAAGGGGGCTCTGTCGGTGGAAAAGAGCAAAGCCACGACCGTGCTCTCGCCGACAGGGACATTCAGGTCTCGCACAAGCTCCGGGGGGATGCCGTCAAAGTGCTTGCCCACCTGTCCAAGCCATGCAGGCACTTCACAGCGATCGGCACCGCTTACGCCTCTCTCTTCGTCAAGACCCACAACCCAAAGAATCGGCTCACCGTGTGCCGCGTTGCAGTGTCCGGCCAAGCGTCGCGCTGCTCGGTTGTAGTCGGACGGCCATTCCGCCTTGAGTTCCACGCGGAAGTCCTCAACAGGTCGGGCGGACTTCACCCCTTCGACGATGCTGAGCACCCACGCTTCAAGCTCGTGCGTCTGCATGGTGTGATTCACCGCTTCTTGCCCTTCCGTTTGGCAGTCTTCTTGTTTTCTGCTGTCGTTGCGCGTCGCCTCCTGGGCGAGGCTGCGGCGTTCGATCGGCCGTTGCGATTCGACATGTAGCTGCGGGCCTACTTGTGCCTCTGTCGGTAGAGCGACGGGTCGACGACGCCTGTCATGGCTTGTTCGTCAAGCCACCCGCCCAAGAACTCGTTGACCGCCCGTACCGCGGAAGTCGCGCCATCGATCATTTCGTTGTAGCTGACGTGCAGCATCTCGAAGTTGGAATGCTCCCGCAGGTACCTGTCGACCCTGTCCAGTTGAGCCCGGAAGACCTCCTTGACCTTCTCGTTGCTCAAGCTGCCGGCGTCCTTGCCCTTCCGCGCGAGCATCACGTCCTGCGAGCGGAGTACCTCGTCAAGATGACGTCTCATGAAGATGACGTGATAGCGGCGGTCGGTCGGAAGATCGAGCAAGAGCAGGTGAACCATCTTGACGACCTTGCCGCGGGCCGATTCGAGCCACGAGGCATCTTCCTTCGTTTTCTTGACCGGCTCAAACTCGTAGTAGCCGCGTGGGTTGTCATCGTCCGCCTCGCGGATTCCATCGGTCAGCGCCGGCAACCCACCCGCATCGAGCATCCGCATCATCATGGATGTGCCCGATCGAGGCAGACCGGACACGATCGTGATCATCTCATTCTTCGCTTCGCTCATGTGCCTGATTGTCCTTCGTGCAAGGGGCGTAGCCACATTCCCGATTCAGACAGTCGCTCCACACGTATCACGCACGACTCTTTGAAACACGCCCAAAATGGCAGCGCCTTTTCAATCCTCACCACCGGAGGTGGCGGATCGCCGAGCGTTCAGGTTATCCGCCCGCCACCTGCCCGACAAGACCGGGCACCGTCTCGCCATGTACATGGCTGACTCAGTCGATTGTCCAGTAGAAAAACGGTGGGATCGTCAGGCCCACGACATCGTTGCCACCGGTCGCTTCCTTCGCCTGGTCCAGTGCGTGGTTCACGTTCGGAGCCCATGATACGCCCAGTCGTTTCGCAACCCCGTCATCCGCGGGGCCGACGAGGATCACCTTGGACAGGTTCTTCAGGGCATAGGTGGCCCAGTACCAGACCGTAAACGGGTGGAACCCGTGGTGCGCAAACCGATTGCGATAACAGTCGATCAGGTACGGATCGCGGGCGAACGGCTCCTGAAACCGTTCCTGCATCTCGAACGGGTCCGACGTGACGGGCAGCACTTCGTCATAGAACTTCTTGTACGCGACGTGATACTCGTCGTGGAAGACCTCGAACGCCGGATTGAGGAGAATCACCGCGCCGCCGGGTTTGACAAGCGGCCTGTCGTAGAACCAGTTGAAGATATAACCGAGCACATCACTGATAACGAGGACCGGGTTGATGCGGGCCCCGACGGCGTAGGGGCTCAGGTCCGGCAGGCCGAACACCAGCGTGTCGTATTGCCTCGGCGCCGCGATCTGCATCTGAGCCTTCATGGCTGACAGCGTTCGGGCGTGTACCGGATCAATCGCACCGGCGTTGATCTCGATCGGATCATACGGCGCCCGCACGCTTCGGAGGATCGCCTTTCGGACAGGCTCGGGTGTCACGGAAAGGGCAGCCGGTGTGGCGATCTTGAGCAGCTTCTCGGCGATGTTGCACCGATGATTCGGCTTGCCAAGCCAGCGCAGGTGCGCCGGATAGATCGCGTTGTTCATGGCCGCCTCCATCACCATGATGCGGGCGTGCTTTTGAACGACGCGGCTTAGTCGCTCGATGCACTCGTGCATCCTGGAGCCATCCGGTTGCATGACGTGCGGGCTTTCCGCGGTCATCTTGGGATGGTGATGGTTGGCGATCGATTCGTAGGTTCCCAGGCCCACCGCCACGGACTTGTGCCCGCCGTTCAGCGGGATCTGAACCGAGTCGACGTAGATCACCAGGTCGCTCTCGATCACGCCCCTGCAGACCCGCACCGGCTCATTCTCGTCGGTCTGCCCGAGATCGGCGATATCGCTTGGATCCTCCGCGTCGAAGTTGTCCAACTGATGCGGGTAAAACTCGGCCATGATCCTCGGGCCGACCATGCGCGCAAGCTCGTGCTTCTTCATCTTCCGATGCAGCGCCACCGCGCAGATCAGCCGGATATTCTCCTTGCGCACCCCGCACGATTGCAGAAGCGGAAGAAGCACCTCCAACGCCTGCTGTCTGATGTCGGGCAACGGTGTTTCGGGAAACGGCTGACAGTTGTCGTCGAAGGCAATCAGGACCTTGGACGAGTTGTTCACAAGTTCGCTGAGCGGCGGCATGCCCAGCGGGTTCTCGAACGCCTCGATCACCGCCCGGGGCACATCGCGCTTGCGAATACCGGGGATCGCGTCCGGTGCGAAAAGGATGTCGGCGTCCTCCGGTAGATGCGCACGGATGATGTTGTTTCCCGAGTACGTCAGATACTTCATGTGGATGCACCTACCCTGGAGATACGGGCCAGATCGTTCAACAGCGTTTCCACGCAGAGCTGTGTGTTGGCGTGCAGGTCGAGGTGGCGCTCCGCCTGCGCGATTCGGCTGATGGCGTCGGCGGCCTGAGCCGTCCCGATCGCGCGAGACGCCTTCTCGATCCGCGCCGGCGGGCCGTTGTGGAGAAGGTCGGCAGCATCGCCGCCCGTGCAGCGAAGCAGGTCGGCGTACCACGTAGCCGTCAGTTGAAAGATGGTCCGCAATCCGCGCTGCGTCGCCTCGGTATCCGAGATGTCCGGATCGCGTTTTCGATACTCCTCACCGAGTGATTTGGATTCGTCGGTCCATGCGCTGACCGGGATGCGGCCCCGCGAACCCGGCAGCGCATCGAGCCCCTCGATGATGCGCCCGTTCAGCTCATACAGACCGTCGGAGGCATGGCGGACCGCCCGCCCGAGGCTTCCCTCCGAGCACCGGGCGTACCAGTCCAGTTGTTCTTCAGGCAGGCCCCTACGCAGCTTCGCGAGCTTCTCTCGGACAAACGAGGTCGGCAGTGCGTCGAATCGTACAACCTGACAACGCGATAGCGTCGTGGGCAGCAGCCGGTCCACGGCGCTGACCAGCAGAACGAGGAACGTAGCCGGCGGCGGTTCTTCGAGCGTCTTGAGAAGTGCGTTCTGGGCGGCTGTCGTCATGCGCTCCGCCTCACGAATGATGAACACCTTCGCCCGACCGCGGGCCGGTGTAAGCCCCACCCGCGCAATCACGAAATGCCGGAGCACATCCACGCCGATATCGAGCGCCTTGCGGCGCCGAATCGCCGGGTCCGGATGCTCGCGGTTGAGCTGGCGGTAGATGAGGTGGAAATCAGGATGGACTTGTGCCTTGAGGGCGTCACAGTCGCTGCACGACCGACACCCGACTTTGAGCCTCTCGACGCCGACGAGGTCGGCAGCAGTGCCTTCACAGGGCTGCTCGACCGGTCGACTGCACAGCAGAACCTCCGCCAGGCCCGTCGCGAGCCCCTCCTTGCCCACGCCGTCAGGCCCGTGAAACACATAGGCGTGCGGAAGACGATCGCGCGACAGGGCGCGTTGGATCAACCGCTGTGCGTCTTGTTGGTACGCCACGTCAGCCAAGGACACGGGCGATGGCCTCCACCACTCCGACAGCGACGGTCTCCACATCCCCTCGCCCGTCCACCGTCACGACCGGTCGGGGGTAATACATATGGACCTTCAGGAACAAGCGCCGCACGCGCCGGTGGAAATCGGCTGAGCGGGCTTCCATGGCATCCGGCAAACCGTCGTCAAACAGGGTCGCCTCCCCCGCCGACTTCTTCCGTCGCTTGCCCGCGTGGTGCGCCTTGCGCCCGATACGCTCGAACCCCTCGTCCACGTCGACATCGAGGATGATCGACACGTCCGGCCAGCAATCGCCAATGGCAAAAGGTGCCACCTCAATGACACGTGCAGGATCAAGCCCGGCAGCCCCCTGATAGGCGCAGGTCGATGTGATGAACCGATCACAGACCACCGTGTCTCCGCGCGTAAGCGCGGGCCGGACGACCTCGGACACAAGCTGTGCGCGCGAGGCCATAAACAGCAGCGTCTCGCAGTTTACGTCCATCGTGCTGAGATCATGATCGAGCAGGACCGACCGGATGCGATCACCGATCACCGTGCCGCCCGGATCACGGCAGACCACGACACGGCCACCACTCTTGCTGAGACGATCCGCCAGCAACCGGCTTTGCGTCGACTTGCCGCAACCGTCGGGACCGTCAAACACGAGGAACTTGCCCCGTACGTTGTCGACCAGGGCTTTGCTATCCATGTTGGACGCGATGATCCCACCTCCGATTCGTGAAACGCCCTATTCCGATCGTGATTCAGTGAACCGACGACGGCTCTCCTCGAAGAGCTCCAAGGCGTTGTAGCTCGACCGCACGAACGGGCCCGAGGCAACGCCGAGAAACCCAAGGCCCTTCGCATACTCCGCCAGCGCCTCGAACTCCTCCGGATGATAATACTTGACCACCGGTACGTGTGCATTTATCGAAGGCCGGAGGTACTGCCCGATGGTCAGCAGGTCGCAATCGACCCCGCGCAGGTCCTCGAACGTGCGATGTACCTCGTCCGTTGTCTCCCCCAGTCCGACCATCAGGCCCGATTTGCTGACGATTCGTGGGGCAATCTCCCTGGCGATGCGCAGCACAGCAAGCGAGCGGGAGTATTTTGCCTGTGGCCGGAACCCGGGCGTCAATCGCTCGACCATCTCGATGTTGTGGTTGTAAACCTCTGGACGTGCATCGCACACGGTCTGGATACACTCTCGCCGGGCATGGAAGTCAGCCGGCAGCACCTCGACGGTCGCATCCGGGCAGTTCTTGTGGAGGACCTCCACGCACCGCGCGAAGTGCCCGGCGCCCTCGTCTTCGAGGTCGTCGCGGGCGACCGCCGTCAGCACGACGTGACGCAACCGCAAACGCGCGACCGCTTCGGCCAACCGATCGGGCTCATCCGCTACCGGTGGATCGGGCCTGGACGTCGCCACGGCACAATAATGACACCGCCGCGTACACCTGTCCCCGAGGATCATGAATGTCGCGTACCGCCGCGACCAACACTGAGAGAGGTTCGGGCAGCGGGCCTCCTGGCAGACCGTGGCCAATCCGCTGGCAGCCACCACGTCACGGGTGTGGGAAAACTCTGCTGACGGGAGCGGCCGCTTCAACCACGGCGGCAGCCGTCTCCTGCGTACCCGGGAATCTGGTGGAGGCACGTCAAGCTCCATGGACGCTCCAACCCATCCGATGGCGGCAGCCGGGGCGGGCTGAGCCACCGGAAACCACGTCAATCTGCCATTGTACATGAATTAACGGTGGAACACAGGTCGTAGCGTTTGACGTTCTGCAACATGGGCTTTACAATCATTGGCGACGTCGGGTTCGATGCGTCGTGCGATTTGGAGATGACGCCATGTCCATCCAGTTCAAGAAGATTTTGCATCCGACGGATTTCTCGGAGTTGGCGATGGCTGCCTGCGACTACGCCAAGCAGCTCGCCGACACGTTCGAGGCCGAGCTTCACTGCATCCACGTCGTGGACGACGCGTATCAGTATTGGAGCGCGATGGGACCGGAGAGCGTACCGGTCGGCCCCGCTCCGGAGACCATGCTCGAACTCGGCACGACCCGCTTGGAGAAGCTCCGCGCCGAGCAACTGACCGGACTTAAGCACGAGCCTGTCACGCACGTCACGATGGGGCGACCGTTTGCCGACATCATCGCCTACGCGCGTGAGAATGAGATTGACTTGATCGTCATGGCAACCCATGGACGTGGGGCCATCGCTCATGTACTGCTCGGTAGCACAACGGAGAAAGTGGTGCGCAAAGCCCACTGCCCCGTCTTGATCGTTCGCCCCGGCCAGCATGAGTTTGTCATGCCGTAGCGCCTGGGGTTCATGAGGCCATGCACCGGGCGTGTTGAGCTATCCGGTGGCGGCCCGGCGGACATGTGCGAGGTCGATATGAGCAGGACCGGTCAACGCAACAGGTTCTTCGATGTCGAGGCGCGCGTTCGACAAAACGTGGGGTCGGCGGGTCTGGCAGCCGGTCTTCTGATCTTCTTCGGTTTCTTTTGCGTGGCCTTGCCGCCCGACGACGGTCTTTGGGGGTACTCCGCCCGCATATTCATGTACACGCTACGTCTGGGCGGGCTGGCGATGGCAGCCCTGGCTATCTGGTCGTCACTTGGATATCCGTTGGCATTACTCGTCGATGCCGTGGTCTCATGCCTGATCGGCGCAAGCGTCATTGTGACGGCTTCGCTCATGCTGATCGGCGACGGCGCTCTGCTGGCCACATTGCTCTACGTCGTGTGCGGGGTGCTGTTCATCTCCTCCGGTCTGCGCAACGGTCGGGACTACGCCAAGTTCCCGGTGGCTGTGGCGGAGGATTCAGACGAAGCCGCTGATGAGCTTGCCTCGGCCGTCGGTGTCGCCGGTGATCCTCCCGGGTCGCCACGCGAGCCCGGCCCGGTGGAATCGGACGGCGTGGTGGACTTCACTCCGAAACCGAAACCGAAAGACACATCGGGCAAGCGTGGGGGGGCGCGCTTCGCCGTGTACGATGATGCCATCCACCTGCCACTTGATAACGCTCCAGCCCCTGAACGCAAGCCGAGACCCAGGCCAAAGGCTCCTCCTCCGGAGGGCCATCTCGCCGACCTGGCCGACGACGAGCCCAAGAGCTAGAGCAAGCTCTTTTTTCGTGTGGCGGCAAAACAACCCTTTTCTCCCAGGCTTCTCGCCCCGTGCCCGCTGCACAGATTCGGAGAGTGCTATCAATGACCGCGCGCGATCCGCCGCCGGCAGCGAGCCGCGGACTTCAGTCCGCGCGGACATTCATGTCACGGTTGAGCCGGCAGTTTCGTGCAACACCACCGTTGCAGGACTTATGAAACACGGTACCAAGCCGGCCAAGGGGCTACATGTGGTGTTTCGGCACCGGCCAAGTACAACGCAAGACCAAGAGAACCGAGTTTAGGCCTGTTGGCGAACGGGGATGGATCTGTTAGCATTCCGGGTTCCTGGGGTCGACGGACGACCCGGGCCGACTTGGACACGTGCGAGGAGCGATATGCCAAGACCGAACAAAGCATTCCGGCGACAAAAGATCAACGCCGCCATTGCCTGGAAACGGGGGGATCGACAGGAGGCTTACAAGCTCTGGGAGCAAGCAGCCAAGGGAACGAAGGAGCATCGTGCGGCCAAGCACAACAAGAACAAGGCCGACGACGAATCAGCCGAGGCGACGGAAGCATCCGAAAAGCCCGCCGAATAGCATTCCGGATCGAATTGCGCCACCCGCCCGTGAATCCGCGGTTCGTTCGTCTGCGCACTTCGAAAGTCGAACCGCTGATCCCATCCACGTGGATTCTGCGAGTCTACGACCGCGTACCTCTTGAGGCGACATGCGACGCGCCGTGTAATCAGGAACAACACGTGATCTTTGTTGCCCGGTCCTCGTCCCGGGCGGGATGGAGACGGTGCAGTCCGCCCGACGTTTCGAAATGCAAACCGGACGTGGATCATCCAAGGCGAACCCTTGGGAGTCCGAGCCGTTCTCCGGTCGGAGCCCATCGAAGGAAAAAACGAAGATTCTCGGTTTCTCGCGCTAATGGCGCCGGATCTACGCCATCAATACAGGTGGTGGTTCTTGTTGCCGGGGACGCGCGCGTCCGCATCAGACCGGCGGACCATTCGCCGAGAACGCGAGGCTTGCCGTGGATGTGCCCTTCGGATTCTCACGTGGCGTTGTTGTGAGGTAGCGAACTGCTTCATCGTGGAGGAAGCAGCCGAGGACTTGTCGTATCGCGGCGACAGACGCCGAATTCGCTTGAATCGAGTAGATCGCTCGCATAGGATGACCGCTTGATGGTTCGATAACTCGCCTTGGTGAGATGAGTTTCTGACAGGATTTTGTGCGCGGGTTGCGGGGAGAAGCGCATGGTGTGCATGTTGGAAGACTTTGAACTCGTGTAGCAACGTCTTCCGGATGAGCAGCTTGCCCTTTGGGAATGGAGTAATGTTGAATCTATTGGCTGTAATCGCGGTTGCGTGCGCAACAGTGCAAGGTGACGACGTAGCAAGTGAGCAACAGTCTTTGAGCTCACTTGCGTTGGGTTATTGGGTGCAACACCCGATCCCACCAGAGGATGTGAACTACCGGATTGATGTGTTCCATGAGAATGATGTTTGGCACCGGACAATCACGGGCACCAGAAACGGAGAGGAGATAGATACCCACACGGCGACCCTTGTCTATGGCTCAGAGGGGCCAACCTGGTTGCCGTCGATCCCGGATTTACCCAGGGACGAATACTACAAGTTCAACCAGTTACTTGGCTGTCTGCCTTCTATCGAAGATCTCGAAGGAGTAGGTTTTCCTGACGGATTCCGTACTGAAGGGATGAGTATATTCCTAGAGGTCGTGATTCACGACGACTCCGACACCCAGATGATTGGTGGAGGAAGTCCGGGAATGGGCGATTTCATCCCGCCGGACACTATCGAGATTTCCGGACCGAATGGTGCGATGAGTGTCGCTGAGCTCTTCAAAGGAAGGTCAGCCGAAGAGCTCCAGGAACTGACTGGCGCGAAGCTGGTTGAGATCGAGAGGATCATTAATGGTGTTGATCCCCGCTTGCGTGCCAAGTGGGATGTGCCTGTCGAGAATCTACCGATCAAGATCACCCGGACGGGAACTGTGACTCTCCGCTCTGAAGGTAAAGAAATCACTCATCTTGAATTCGGCCAAAGGCTGATGCGTAGGGGTTATTCCCACGACCAGGTCCAGATGATCTTCGACGGCAAGGATCCATTTGCCGGCGATGATCCCGGTGCCTTCATGGATCCTGATGATTGGGAGGTCACCGTTGAAGCTGAGGTGGAGGTTACCGTCGGTATCCCGCCTGTCCAGATCACGGTCAGAGCAAAGATATCATTGACCGGTCCGGCATCTGACATTGCAGCTCTGCAAGCCTTGGCGCAACAGAAAGCGAGGGAAATGGCCGACACGATGGCCGAGGAAGCCAGACGACAAATCGAGAACATCAAAAAGATGTTCCGGGATTTCATCGAGGGAATGTTGCACGAGCTGGAGCAATACCGGGACTACATGCCATGGTGGCTTGTGTGGCTATTCCCTGCCCAATAGGTTTTCGGGGTTCGGCAACGCTTGGATAGTGTTGCTTGGGCCGGCATGCAATCATCTCGAAATGCAAACCGGGCACGACGCGGTTTCATCACGCCGTGCCCGGTGTCAACACGTGTCCGAACGGCTCGTTCCAGCCCCCCGCCGTCTACGGAGCGGTGAGCACGATTGTGTCCGCCGCCTCAGCCAGTTCACCCGCAGTACCGAACACTTTCATCGAAACGGTGATGACCGTATCGGCTGCGCCGGCCGTGAACTCGAGCGTCCCAGCGTCCTGGTCCAGATTGTACTCGAGGCTGTCCGGCGGCGGGTCCTCGACGAAGTACTGCACCGTGAACTCGTTCACCGTCACCGACGCGCTGGTGCTCCAATAGTCCTCCAGATTCAACACTTCGCCGACTGCGATCGTATCCGGCAGATCAAAGACCAGATCATCAACAACCTGGACCTGGACGGTTACGGACGTGAAAGTCGGCGCCGTGGCACAGTCTGTCCCGTTGATCGTGACCTCGAACACCAGATCAGTTGTCTCGGTCACGCTCGGCGCGGTGAAGCTGACATAAAGGTCATTCAGCGGAGTCAGCGTTACGGCATCACCGCTCGTTTGCGACCAGTCGGCAGACCAACCGGCGGGAACGTCCTGACCCTCCGTAAGCGAATCGAGCGTGAGTGTGACGTTCTCATCGCCGGGCTTCACGTCACCGCTGGTCTTGGGGCCAACGCCGGCGCGCAAGACCGTGATCGGATCGGTACCGCTCGTATATCCGCTCTGCGTCGTGCTTCCGGTCGCGGTGAACGTGAACGAGGCCTCGGATAGATCGGCAGGAACCGTAAACGTGGCGGTACCGTTGCCGTTGTCCACGAAGTTGTCGACCAGACCGGTATCTCCCGACCACGCGATGGTGATCGTCGGGTCCCCGGCCGCCCCGGCGGTCGCCGAGAGGGTCACGTCTTCACAGGGGGCCACCGTTTGATCCAGTTCGGCATCCACTACGATCGGGATATCGGAGCCGCCGCCGTTTCCTCCTCCTCCTCCGTCGTCGTCGCAGACGTTTCCGATTCCATCGCCGTCGCTGTCAGCCTGGTCGGCGTTTGCATTGTTGACGCAATTGTCGCAAAGGTCGCCGACGGTATCACCGTCCGTGTCCACCTGGTTTACGTTCGCCTTGTTCGGGCAGTTGTCGCAGGCGTTCCCCACGGTGTCATCGTCATCGTCCGCCTGGTCGGCGTTGGCGTCATCGGGGCAGTTGTCGCAGATGTCCCCCACGTTGTCATTGTCACCATCGGACTGGGCTGAGTTTGCGTCGTCGGGACAGTTGTCACAGACATCACCCCACCCGTCCGAATCTGAATCCTCCTGGTCCGGGTTGGCGTCGAAGGGGCAGTTGTCCGTTGTGTCGTGTACGCCGTCTCCGTCGTTGTCCGCCTCACCCTCGCAAGCGTCACCGATCCCATCTCCGTTCTCGTCCGCCTGGTCCGGGTTGACCGTGTTGATGCAGTTGTCGCAGATGTTGCCGACGCCGTCGGCGTCGTTGTCACCCTGCAGCGGGTTTGCATCGTCGGGGCAGTTGTCACACACATCGCCGACGCCGTCCTCATCACCGTCAGCTTGGTCCGCGTTGGCGTCCTCCGGACAGTTGTCATCAACGTCCACGACACCGTCTTCGTCGGTGTCCGCATCGCGGGTGAGGACACACGCACCCGTCTGCGGATCGCACTCCTCACCCTCGCCGCAGGTTACCCCCTCGCACAGGTCGATCACCACGCACTCGCCCGTCTCCGGATCGCACTCCTCACCCTCGTCGCAGACGATCCCGGTGTAGACGCACTCGCCCGTCTCCGGATCGCACGCGTCCGTCGTGCAGAGGTCCCCGTCGTCGCAGACGATCTCCTCGTACGTGCAGACACCGTCGACGCAAGCTTGGTCCGTGCAGGAAATCAACGGACAGTCGTCAGCCGTTTCACATGGGACAATGCAACGATCCGCGTCCTCGTCGCAGTCGACGTTCGGACAGGGGTCCACCCCCTCCAGGCAGACGCCTTCGGTCTCACCTTCCGCAATGACGCAAGTTTCCGTTCCGTTGCACCACAAGTCGTCGACGCAGTCTGCGTCCGACGTGCACGGCAGCCCGGGAGGGCACCCCGTCACGAGTGTCATACAGCCGACGGCGACGCACATCATGATTGCGGCGCGCGTGGTGAGACCGCCAAGATTCCTACCTGTCGTGAAGAGTCTGTGTAGGCTCATAAAGCACCTCAAATTCTGAAAAAGTTGGACCAACTGGTATTGAACAAAGGGCAGAACCTTACCGGTCAGCCCGATGAACCGCAACAACCAACGACCCGTTGCTAATCGGAAAATCGCCCGCGACCATCGGTGTGAGGCTCCAGTCGCCGCCGAAGATCGACCGCCGTAGGTTTATCGGTCTCTCTCCGACGCGACTATCGGACAAAACGATAGTCATTGGCGAACCCGAAAAGGCCTCGCGCGAGCGGAGAAGTCCGCCGAAAATCAAGTGCGACTATGGAATATCCGTTGTTGCGGTAGGATTCGGCATCATTCCCCCGCCGCGACAAGGCGCGCCCTGCTGATAGCGGTCTATGCGAACACCGGGTCTGGGTGGGACCCGTTTCGCCTAGGATCCGAGAAACGCCTCGATATCGACGAGTTCTTGGTCATCGAGCGGGCCTTGCCCGAAGTGGGCCGCATCGCCGAGGACGGCTGACAGCGCGTCAAGTGTGGCGCCCTGAACGCCAGGGGCACTGGCGGCACAACCGCCGCTTCCGTCATCACAGTGGCAGGCGGCACAGCCGGCAGCGTACGAGGCTGCTCCCGCATCGGGGTCCGGAGTCAGTTCGTCGGTTGGAACATCGCCGCCGTCATCCCCTTCGTCGCCATTATCGTCGGCGTCATCGTCATCAGTGGCGTCGTCACACGCGTCGGCGATCGCATTGGCGACGTCGGTCAGGAACATATCCAGGGTCGTGCGCCCGGCGGCGCTGGCTGTCTGATACAGGGCGTCAGCAAGGCCCGTACCGCACCCGGCGATACCCACGAGCAGAACCACCGCAGCCACACCGGCGAGCCAATTGAAACGTGTGCTCATGACAACTCCTCAACTGCAAAAGAAGGATTGCAAGCCTTCCATCGAGGTGACGGGAACCATGATTCCCGGCCGTCCTTCGCAATCCGCAAATCCCTTTAGAACAAGTTCTGTTTTGCTGTAGCGTCCGAATCCCGAAGTCTCCCGGAGGTTCTTGGCCGTCGGACGCTACGAGCGAGTGCCACGTCCTTTTCGTTAAAAAAGGGTGGGGGACAGATCGAGCAGCCAAAGACATCTCGAACAATCGTCCGTCCCCCACCCTTCGCTCCGCGAAGGATGGGGCACCATCTATAGACTACCGATTTCCCCTACTCGCCCGCGCCGGGTCCCGTGTAGCCGGGTTTCAGCAACGCTTCCTCCCCGAAGTGCGCGTCGTGGCATGAATCGCACTTCTCGACACCCTCGCCGCCGTGCGCCTCCTCGCTCAGTTCGTCAGGTTCGTCGTGGCATTCGACGCACAGGTCGAGCACCGGTTGCTTGAGCAGATGGAGGCGTTCGCTACGGTGCAGGGAATGACAATCGGTGCACTGCTGCTCCAAGACCGGATCGTGCGTGACCTCGTCGCTGAAGAATCGCTCGTGGCAGACGCGGCAGGAGCCCATCATCTTCTCTTGTGACACCCTCATATTGCCGGACGTATCATGGCAGCGGGCGCAACTTCGCGCCACCACCGGCTTGTGCGTCGATTTGTACTTGGACTCCGCCACCTTCAGGGTCGGTGGTTCATGGGTTGGAGCCGTCGTGGGCTCGGCGGCCTCTTGCACCTTCGATTCGTCGGGAACCTCAAAAAACCAATGTACCAACCGATCGCGCGTCGTGTGTGAGCATCCCAGCGCGACGGCAATGGCAAGCGGCATCGCCCAGATGAACTTACGCATAACGATCCCTCAGCCAACCCGGTGTGGTCAACACCCATGCCACGGCAATAGGAACTACGGCCATCAACTCGTAACTCCCACTCGGCGGCTGCCAACTTTACACGTCCACAAGGGAAGATCAAGATCGAAACGCCCCGCCCTCGCCGTAGCGAACGAGGCGGCGGCGGCGACGCCGTCGCGCAGATGCATCCGCGACGAAACAACACCGATGTAGTGTGATTTCGATCGTGTCTTCACTTTCGCCGTTCGCGCATTCGATCGACGAACGGCCGGCCTTTTCTTCCATCGGTATGGGGGCTTCGATCGGGAAAGCTCAAATTTCCAGGTTGCCATGGCCGATACAATTGCCTATAGGAGTGGGCTGTTGCCCATGGGCTTAGGCTGTTCGCCGAGCGGTGGGGCTGACGGCGTTATGCCGCCAAGCCTCTCGGCCCGCGCGGGCACGGCGCGGTGCTATCGCCAATTGGTGCGGAAGTCGCGATAGCTGCCTGTGCCGGGAAGAGCCACAACGTGGGTTGCAAGCCCGGCTTGCGGATGGCGGGATTGCTTTGTCGTGAGTGGACCCGCTGTGCGAGCAAGGTGCCCGCTGTGCGAGTAACGTACTCGCTGTGCGGGTGACGTGCCTGTTGTGCGGGTGAGTGGAAGTTCTGGTTGGAAGATCTGCGATGCGCGGCGCGGTCAATCGCCTGGCCCTTACTTTATTCGTATTTTCGGTTTGGACGTTCGGCGTGGCGGGCGCGCTTGGCCCACCTGCCTTTGCGGGCGATGAGCAGAGCGAGCCCGAGACCCAACGCCCCTATCTGAGTCTTCACGAGGTTGACGTCTACCTCGAGCTCAAGGGTGACTACCGCTACAACCGGATCGACACGGACTCCCCTCGCCGGTATGAGCGGGGCCGTTCCCAGACCAACCGTGACTGGGGGTTTGAGGAGCGGATCGGTCTGAAGCTCGGCGGTGCGATCCTTGATCCCGGGTTCATTACCTTCAGCGGCGACTTGAACATCGCCTTGACGCAGGACCATTACGAAGAGTTCGGCAACTGGTTCGACACGCGCCGGGACGCTGATAACGACGTTTTACTCCTGTATGACCTGCGATTGAACCTTTTCCAGGGCAAGAAGCTGTCTGGAACGGTCTACGGCCTGCGCCAGGACAACCGAATCAGCCGGCGTTTCCAGCCTTCGCTGGACGAGCGCCGCACCGGATACGGCACAACCTGGACCTGGGCCGACGAGAAGCTCCCCATGGAGCTGAGCTTCGATTACCTCAAGACCGAGCGCGACGGTAATCGTGACGCCCGGGACGACGAGGAGTACACCGAGGCGAAGGTCTACTACGGCGTGAGGTGGTTGATTGACGACCATCACCGCCTCAAGTTGTCCTACGAGCACTCGGAAACGGATCAGGAGTACCAGGGGCAGCGGGACGAGTATGAGACGTCACGGGACCTGCTCAGGCTCGAGCACGAGATCGAGTTCGGCGACGCGCATCAGCACACCTTGCAGACGGTCCTCAGGTGGCAAGAGGAGAGCGGTGATTTCGCCCGCGATCTGTTCGAGATCGGTCCGCAGCTAACGCTGCGACACAGCGATACGCTTCAGACTTCGTACAGATACCAGTTGAACCGTGAGCGTTACGCCGGGTTGGACGTCGAGACGCACCGGGCCGACTTCCAGCTCACGCATCAGGTCTATACCAATCTGACGACGACCGTCGATCTGTTTGGGTTGTATGAGGATGTCGACGACGACGTTACCACGACGCAGGCGGGCGGGTCGGTCGACTGGCAGTACAACCGCAAGAATCGCTGGGGCCATCTGTATGCGAACCTGGCGCTGGCCTATGACACGGAGGACGTTCGCGGCGACAACGGTCCTCGTCTTGTGCTGAACGAGGCCCAGACGTTCCGCGACCCCGTGATGATCACGCTTCGCAACAGGAACGTCATACCGGCCAGCATCATCGTGACCGACACGGGCAACCGTCGCGTGTTCACGCCCGGCGTGGACTACGCGGTCTTCCGCTACGATAACGTTACGAGAATCGCGCGCATCCGCACCGGGGCGATCGCCGACGGTGACACGATCCTCGTGGATTACTTGTACAAGACACCGGCGGACGGACGGCTGGACACGGTGCGGGTCGACTTCAGCCTCGAGCAACGGTTCGCCGGCGGACTGACCCCGTATTACAGGTTCTCGTTCCGTCACCAAGAAGATGACCTTTCGTTCGGGTTCGCGGACCGGGCTGACCGGACGGATCATCATCGCCTGGGCATTACGTATGAAGCCAAGCGTTTCACGCTCGGGGCGGAGTACGAGATCTTCGATGACCAGATCGAGCCCTACGATGCGCTTCATCTGAGCGGACTGGTTCATCTGATCCAAAATGCGGAGCAATCGCTGGACGCATCGTCGCGGTTTTCGCGGTTGTTCTTTGAAGGCGGGTATGACGATCGCAACGTGACCATGATCGACGTCGGGCTGGATCATCGGTGGCGCCTGAGCGAGTCGATGTCCACCGTCGAGCGGTTCGCGTACCGGTTTGAGTCTGATTCGATCGCGGGAGACACCCATGCATGGGACGTGGTGGTTGGGCTCCAGTATGCGATGGGTGATCTTTTCGGTGAGCTGACGGTTGAGTATGATCGTCTGGGTCTTCCAGGTTCTGAGGATGAGGACTTCGGCGTTTATTTCCGGTTGCGCCGGGATTTCAGGGATGTGTTCGCCGTTCGGTAACGGCGGCCGGCCGCCGTTCTGGGTGGTCGCGCTGTTGATGTGTATGACCGTGGCTGGTTGTGCTCGGCCGAAGGGTGTTCTGTTCGAGGCGTTCGATCCGGCGCGGGTCTGGCCTCCGCCGCCGGAGCAGGCACGGATCAGCCTGGTCGGAACAATCGCCGGGAGCGGTGATCTCAAGGCAGCCCGGTCTGCCGGGGAGAGTTTCCTGGCGGCGGTGCGCGGACGGCGACCGCCGATCCCGTTTTCCGGCCCGCACGCGGTGGCGATAGGCCCGGGGCGGTTGATCGCGGTGGCCGACTCAACGGGTGGGTCGGTGCACGTGATCGACCTTGGCGAACGGACGCATGTAATCGTGTCCGGGGTTGAGGGAAGCCCGTTCGGCGCGCCGGTCGGCGTGGCCTGGGTTGGCGACGGTCTTTTCGTGACCGATGCCGGTCGCGGCGACGTGATCGAGCTTGATGCCGGCGGGCGATTCCGTCGTCGGTTTGGCAGCGACGTGTTGCGTCGGCCCGTGGGGATCACCTACGTCGCGCGGCGCGAGCAGCTTTACGTCGTGGACGGCGGTTCGCACCGTCTCGCGGTGTTCGATCTGGATGGGCGGGCTGTTCGGACGATCGGTCAGCCGGGAAGCGAGCCCGGCTCGTTCAACTACCCGACGCACATTTGTTGCTCGGGCGACAAGCTGCTCGTCGCGGACAGCGGGAATTTCCGCGTGCAGCTTCTGGACCTCGAGGGTCGGTGCGTGCGGACGATTGGGCAGAAGGGCGACGGTGCAGGTGATTTCGCCCTGCCCAAGGGTGTGGCTTTTGATAGTAACGGGTATATCTACGTAACGGATGCCCGTTTTGAAAACGTGCAACTGTTCGATAGGGATGGACGGTTGCTGATGGCGTTCGGCGAGGAGGGTCATGGGCCCGGGCAGTTCTCGCTGCCGGCCGGGCTTGCGATCGGCACCGATGACCGCATTTGGATAGCGGATTCGGGTAACCGTCGCCTGCAGGTGTTCCAATACATCAGGACCGCGCCATGATAAGAATGCGAGTTCAACTGGCAACGTTTTTGGTTAGTGCCGCCGCCCTGTGGGCGGTTGCGTCAGCCGATGAGTCGATCGTGAGCTCGAAGCACGATCTGTCCTCGCGCGCGCCCGGTTCGATTCGGGCGGTGCATGAAGATCGCGTATGCATCTTCTGCCATGCCCCGCACAACGCGGCGCCGCAAACCCCGTTGTGGAACCGGGTGAATCCCCGGACGCACTATCGCATCTATGAAAGCTCGACGACCGATGCGCGGATCGATCAGCCGTCGGGCCCGTCGAAGATGTGTCTGAGCTGCCATGACGGCTCGATGGCGCTGGGCAGCGTGCTTTCCCGCCCGGCGACCCATCCATTCGTCATGACCGCCAGGACGATCCCGCCGGGTACGACCGATCTGACGAATGATCTGTCCGACGATCATCCGATCGGGTTCCGGTATGATCGGGCACTGTCCAACGCCGATCATCAGATTCGCCCGCCGGAGGTCGTGACGGTCGAGCTCCCGCTTGGGGCGCACGGGGAGATGCACTGCACGACCTGCCACGATCCGCACAACAACGAGCGTGGTGATTTCCTGCGGATGTCGGATGAGATGTCGGTCATCTGTACGACGTGCCACGATCTTGACGGTTGGGAGCACGCCGGGCACGCGACCAGCCATAAGCGGATCACGGGACGCGTCGTCGACCCCACCGAGCGGCTCAAGTACGCCAGGGTTTCCGACAACGGCTGTGCGAACTGTCACAAGATTCACGGAGCCACTCATCGCGAACGCCTCTTGCGGTTTGTCGAGGAGGGTGACAACTGCCTGAATTGCCACAGTGGAGCCGTGGCGGACTTCAACATCGCCGGCGAGATTCACAAGCGATCCGGCCACGACGGCCGCTACCGCACGGGTGTCCATGATCCGACCGAGTCACCCTTTACGATGCGGCGCCACGTGGAGTGCGTGGACTGCCACAATCCGCACGCCGCGTTCCATGACCCCATCGGCGCGGTGCGGGGCACGCTTGGCGCTGTGGTCAAGGGACCGAACCTGCACGTCTCCGGCGTGACCATCTCGGGACGCGAGACGGACGACGCACAATTCCTCTATGAGGTTTGCCTGAAATGTCATGGTGACGGTGTTCGGCGGCCCCGGTTGCAGACAAGCCGTCAGGTCAGTCAGACGAACACACGCTTCGAGTTCCAGACGTCCAACCCCTCCTTCCACCCGGTGGCCGGTCCGAGGCGGAACTATGACGTGGTCAGTCTGATCCCGCCGCTCCGCGTGGGCAGCGTGGTGTCCTGCACGGATTGCCACAACAGTGACAACGCCCGCTCCGCCGGCGGCAGTGGGGCCAACGGGCCGCACGGCTCGATCTACGAACCGCTGCTGGTGGACAATTACGATACGGATGACTACACGACGGAAAGCGCGCAAGCCTATGCCTTGTGCTATCGGTGTCACGACCGTAACAGCATTTTGAACAACGAGAGCTTTACGTCTCACCGATCCCATGTCGTGAACTATCAGACCCCGTGCAGCGTGTGCCATGACGCTCATGGGATCTATCGCGGTCAGGGCAACGAGACGAATCACAGCAATCTGATCAACTTCGATCTTTCGGTCGTACTGTCGGCGGACACACCGGAAGGGCGTCGGATCGAGTATGTCGATACGGGGCGGATGTCGGGTAGTTGCACGCTGGAGTGCCACGGTTTCACGCACATCAGCTTCCCCTACTCGAACGCCCGCGCCGCCAACTCGCGGGTTCGCTCTTCGTTTGTACAAGGAACACGGCGATGAACAGAGTCGGGATCGTTTGCACGGCGTTGATCCTCGCCCTGACGGTCGTGGGCGGGTTGGCATGGGCCGGTATCGAAGGCTCCAAGCACGATTTCACCAGCGAAGCCTGGACCGAGGGTGATCCTTGCGCTGCCTGTCACGGCGTTCACAGCGACGAGGTGCCGGCCACTCCGCCACTTTGGGACCCCGACGTCGATTTGTCGCGGAGGTTCACAGGCCCGGTCAAGGACAGGGCGTTGCCGGGATTCGGGACTCGTGTATGCCTGCGTTGTCATGACGGTACGCTTGCGTCGGAGAACATCACCGCGGCAACCGCGGATGATCGAGCCGTCAACAAGGACAGCCCCGCTTTGTTCAGTGCGGGCCTGAAATCGAGCGAGCATCCCGTCGGCGTCGACTATCCCGGATTCGACAGGAGCTACCGTCCGCTGATCTCGGTGGTGGCGACCAGCGCGGTGACCCTGCCGGACGGCAAGGTCGAGTGCTCATCCTGCCACGACGCGCACAACGAGTTGGAACTGGCCGCCATGCTGGTGATTAGCAACGCGCGTAGTGCGTTGTGCCTGACGTGCCACAAGAAATGAGCTCACCACTCGTTACCCTTCCGCACTTGACAACGTGTGTTCTCAGATGCGCCGCCCGATCGGCGGCCTGCCTTCTGTTTGCCGTCTGGTTCTCCGCCGTTGTCGGCTGCACGACGCGTGCGCCGAAGGCGGATCCGGTATATTTTCCCGCTCATACGGCAAGGGCCCGCGTCGTACACATCAAGTCTTTCAACAGCTTGCATGACCTGGTGCAGGTTCGTGTCGGTTTCGTGGAGCTTGTTCGCGGCGGCGCGGTCAGCCCGCACGTCAAGACGCCCGCCGGCGTGGCCTACCGCGCCGGTCACCTGTACGTTTGCGACACCGGGATGGGAATGGTCCATGTCTGGGACCTTGCGACAGGGCGGGCACGGCGCCTCGGCGCGTCGGGTGATGAAAAACTGATCACGCCGGTGGATGTGGCTGTTGATGATGCAGGGACCGTCTACGTGGCCGACACGGGCCGGTCGGAGGTCGTCGCGTATGATGCGAGCGGTACGCGCATCCGATGCTTCCAGTCGCCCGACGGCGGCGCGTACAGACCCGTGGCTGTGGCGGTGCGAGATTCGACGCTTTACGTTGCTGATGTCTCGGCCCACAAGGTTGACAGGTTCTCCACCGCGAACACGGAACACCTCGGCGCGATAGGCAGGGCGGGAAGCGGACCGGGAGAGTTCTACTTCCCAAGCGGGTTGGCTGTGAACGATCGGGGGGAACTGCTCGTCAGCGAAATGCTGGGCGCGCGCGTGCAGGTCTTCGACGCCGACCACCACATCTCGTCCAAGCTCGGGCAACCCGGCGATCACTACGGCGACCTTGGCAAGCCGAAACACCTCGCCGTCGGTCCCGACAATGTGATTCTGATCGCCGATACCGAGTTTGCTCATGTACACCTGTTCAACCGACTTGGTCAACTGCTGATGCTCGTCGGCGGGCCGCATGACACGCCGGGCGGAACGCCGATGCCGTTCGGGGTGGCCGTGGCCGAGTCGGTCCCGCCGAACATCGCCCGCCTCGTCCCCGACGACTTCAAGGCCGACTCCTTCTTCCTCGTAACCAACAGCATCGGCACCAAGCGCATCAGCCTGTTTGCCGTCGGCACGTCACGATGACAAGCTCTTGACACCGCACGGATTGGCGGATCCGCCCGAATCTTCCGGACCGAGAATCCGTTCTCCCTCCTCTCCCGGAGGATGGCACGGGTGCCCCACAAGCTATCCGCAGGGGGTTCGCAGAGGGAATCGCTTCAGAGCGGAGGCAGGCTCACACCTACCCGTGTCACCCGCGGCGTTTCCGGGGCGGTACCGCGACGCGCGTGGAAAGGGACGAGCGGCGCGCGACAGCGCCGGCTCGTCCCTCTTGCAATTCACGTTGGTTCCGGCTGCCCCGCTACCCTTCGCGCTGTTTCAGCGGTACGTGGGCGTGCGTACCGTCGCCCTTCATTTTCTCATAGTCGAGCGCCTTCGATGAATCATAGGTCGGGCTTTTGTCATTGTGGCAATCGGTGCAGGCGGCCGCCTCTTGCTTGACGAGACCTACCGCGTACAGCTCCTCAACCTTGTAGGTTCGCTTGGATTTCTTGATCTCCTTGTGGAGCTTGACGTACTCGCTGCCGGGACCATGGCACGACTCGCAGCCGACGGGCGCCAGCTTGGCCGCCTTCTTGACGGCCTTCTCGTCGGCAGCGTCGGGAATCGCATACCCGCCCGCTTTGCCGTAACCGGTCGTGTGGCACTTCAGGCAGCTCTCGTCCTTGGTGTAGTCCTTCTGCGGATCAAGGCCGTGCTCCGTCTTGGTCTCCGCAGCCTCACCGGGCTTGAGCAGGTTGAACGCCGTGAACTTCTTGGTCTGCTCCCAGCTTTCGTACTGTGCCTTGTGGCACATCTTGCACTTCTTCGAGCCGAGATAGGCGTAGCCCGAATCTTCGCCCAGCACCGGGAGGGTCACGGCGGTGACAGCCGGTGTGAGCTGATCACCCGCCAGGGCCGGCGAGCCGGACACATGCCCGAACACAAGGCAAAGGCCAATAATCGCAACCGTGGATAAGACAACAGTCTTCATTTTCATAATCAGCCCCCTATTCGCAAAAAGAAGTCAGCCCAGTCACTCATTACCGGGAAGCCTCGCCGATCGCATTACGGTCCGCTTGACCGCCGTCGGTACAGCCATCCCGCCACTTCGGTTGGGCAAATGATAGGTAGCCACGCGCGTCAGTGCAATACCACGCAACCCGGAGCGGACCTCAAGGCGGATTCCGCCCCTCGGGGGGTGGATGACCGGAAGGGCGCCGCGACGCCCAGTCCTGCCACGCAGCCAGGTCGAACCCGAAATTCTCGCCCGTGAGCTCGATCAGCGCATCCTGAACGCACGATCGGAAGCTCCCGGCGGGCGGTTGATCCTGCGCCGCCACGGCTGACAGGTCACGGCGAAACGATGCGAAGGCGATGGTCGCCGGGTATTCAAACGGTTCCTCGTAGATAGGAACGGAAATCGGCTGAGCCAGCGAGGCCTTGATTTCGTCGAACAGGGCTTCCGCGCGGATGGTGACGCCGAGCGAGCCGCTCACGGGCAGGATCGTGATGAGATCCTCGGCTGCGGACGAATCGCCCAATTGCCCAAGCAACGTGCTCGCTCGCTTAAGAAGGGTCTCGATCTTGCAGCGAAGCGCCCGCCGCCCCATCGCTACGATGCGCGGGTCACCGCGCTTTGCCAACTGCGCATTGGCGGTCCGACGCACTTCCGGCGACGGATCCAAAAGCGCCATGACCATCAGGTTGAGTGCGGCTGCGTCCAGCCCACATGTGCCCAGCATCTCGGCAAGCGCCATGCGCGCCGGGTCGTCGCCCTCCCCGAGCAGGCGGCATGCCGCCGGAATTGACAGCGGCTCGCGCAACGACATTAAGCGTCTCTTCGCTTTGGCGGCGGTCTGAACATCCGCGTCTGACAGGCCGTCCTTGATCGCCCGGATGTGCGGCTGCCAACCGGTAACCAGCTTGTCGATCAGCACGTGTGCGTCGGCCGGCGGTAGGGGGCTCACGGTTGGGATCTCGGCCTTGAGCCAGACGTCGCCGAGCTCGACATACCCCACCGCCATTAGCGCATCGGGGTTCCACGGCTCAGCCGCCAGGGCGGTCTCGGCGTGCTGTCGGGCCAACGCGTACAGTGCCACCGAGCGGCACCACGCAACCAGTTCAAGGTGACGGGTGGGAGTCAGAGGTTCCGCATCGCGCATCTCGGCGTAAAGCTCGAGACGCGATGGGCCGGGGATTCTACGCGTGATCGCGCTGGCAGGAACAGCAAGGATGCCGGAGACGGTCTCGATCCGGACGAAATCGTTGGTTTGCTCGATTAGCCGACCTTCAAGCGTCCACTTCGATATCCGGATCTCATCCGCACGGACGTGGGTGGCGGTGCCCAGGTGTGCGACCGAAATGGCAAACAGGAGTAACGATGACTTTCGCATGGCGCCCTCCATTTGCGGATCGAACATCCGCGGGAAATCGGCAAGCGTTTGGACGATCGTCCCGGTCAATCAAGGGCCTCGCACCGCCCTTCTTGACCATTAGCCGCATGGCGAAGAGCAAGAGCCCGGTGTCAGGCACGTGCCATGCGTTCGCGCGGGTGCGACCCGATCGATCCGCACCGACACAAGATCGCCCGGCGAGGCATCCTCACTTTCAAAGTGAACCTCGAAGTAGCGGTCGGCTCGTCCGTGTCGCGTTTGGCAACGGCGGTCCCCATGACCGTTACTCGTTCGGTCCTTCTCGACGATGACCCGCTCGACGCAGCCAAGCAGGGATCGCCGGAATTCGACGGAGCACTCCCACTCCAGATCGCCCAGGCGGCGCATCCGCTCACGGACCTCATCCGGATTCACGAAGTCGTCTGTCCAGGTGGCGGCTGCGGTTCCTGGGCGAGGGCTGAACGGGAACGCGTGGATCTTCGAGAACATCGCATGGCGGGCGACCTCCAGCGTGGCTTCGAAGTCCTCCTCCGTCTCGCCCGGAAACCCGACCATTACGTCCGTCGTGATGGCGGGTCGATCGAGCCGTCTCCTGACCCGATCGATCACGCCGATGTACGCGTCGCGTCGGTATTGTCGGTTCATCCGCCGCAGAACCCTGTCGCTGCCCGATTGCAGGGGCAGGTGCAGATGGGGCACGCAGCTATCGTGCCCGGCGAGTAGGGCCAGGAGATCCTCGGTGACGTCACCGGGTTCGAGGCTTGAAAGGCGGATCCGGCACAGGCCCTCCACCTGGGCAAGCGCGTCGATCAGTCCGGGCAGCGACGATTCTCCCCTCCCTCGACCGGTCCGCCGGGCTGTGTCATGCCCGTACGCGCCGAGGAACACGCCGGTGACGACGATCTCCTTGTGTCCCGAGCGGACGAGGTCGCGCGCCTCGGCCACGGTTGCTTCGATCGGCTTCCAGCTCAAGTTGGGCCTGAGCCTGGGGATGATGCAATAGGTGCATCGGGCGTCGCACCCGTCCTGAACCTTGAGCGGAGCCCGCTGATGACCGGCGAAGGCACGGATCGAGGCCGCCGGTATCTTACCCGCCTTGACATCGGGCAGGTGCTTGGGAACAATGTTATGAGAACCGGCAAGCTGCGGCGGCGTTCGGCCGTTGGTCCTTTGGTCAAACGGCATTATCCATACGTCATTCCGATCGACATCCGGACACCCCGGCCCTGCACCGCTTGCTCCACACGCCGGTTCGGCTGCCTGATGCGGCGGCAGAGCGGATACCAGCTTGCGTAGCTCGTGGGCTATGTCGGCGTCGTGGCCGACAGTGGCGCAGACGCCCTTGATGTCACGCAGGCGTTGCGGGTTCTCGGATGCGGCACAACCGACGGCGACCACCCGCGTGGGTCCATCCCGCGCCGTCCGGCGGACGGCCTGGCGGGTCTTGCGGGCGGCCTCGGCTGTCACCGCGCAGGTGTTGACAATCGCGATGTCGGGGGTTTCCCCGTCACGCGCCGCGCGCAATCCGAGCGACTCGAGGAGTTCCCGGATCTGCTGCGACTCGTATTGATTGACTTTACAGCCGAGTGTCGTCAGCCGATACTTGCCTGCCATGCCGAGGACTGTACCGGCGCGGCGGCACGGACGGAAGGCCCGGAGACCACGAACGTGGCTTGCGAGGGTCATCCGGTAGACCGGGTCGATGACGGCGGGGCTTTGCGGAGATCGAACCGATGGCGAGCGCACAGGCGGCTTGGGGGATCGACGTTGGCCGGTGTGCCCTGACAGCCTTGAAGCTGCGGGCCACGGCAAATGGGAAGGTTGAAATCCTCGCTCATGACTTCATCGAGCACGCGCAAATCCTGTCACAACCCGACATTGACAGACAGGCGCTGATTCAAAGCGCCCTCGAGAAGTTCCTCTCGCGCAACGACATCTCAAAGGACGGGGTTGTCGTGAGCGTTCCGGGTCAGCATACGCTGGCCCGCTTTACCAAGCTCCCACCGGTCGCGCCGAAGCGGATCCCGGATATCGTCAAGTACGAGGCCGATCAGCAGATTCCCTTCGACATGGACGAGGTCATCTGGGATTACCAGACGTTTGAGCAGGAGGGGTTGCCGGACATCGAGGTCGGCATCTTCGCCATGAAGCGAGAGCTCCTCCGAGAGCACCTGCTGCACTTCGAGCAGGCGGCGATCGAGCCGATCGCCGTGCAGGCCGCTCCGCTGGCGATCTATAACGCCGCGCGTTTCGACGGGGTGCTCGGCGACGAGACCACGATTCTGCTTGATATTGGAGCCGAGAACACCGAGTTGGTGGTCGCCACGCCGCACGGCCTGTGGACGCGCACGATCCCGATTGGCGGGAACAGTTGCACCGAGGCGCTGGTCAAATCGTTCAAGCTCTCGTTCTCGAAGGCGGAGGCGCTGAAGCGAACGGCCGAAGCAAGCAAGTACCGCCGCCAGGTGTTCCAGGCGATGCGGCCCGTCTTCGCCGATCTGGTTCAGGAGCTTCAGCGCTCGATCGGGTTCTATTCGTCAACGCACCGTGACGCGCAGATGGAGAGGGTGTTCGGCGTGGGCAACGCGTTCAAGCTGCCCGGCCTCCAAAAGTATCTGCAGCAGAATCTCGGCATTACGGTGGAATGCCCGAAGGCGTTTGCCAAGGCCGAGTTCCCACCGGATCCCGGCCATCTGAAGGAGCAGTTTCTGAGCTTTTGGTGCGTCTATGGGTTGGCGTTGCAGGGATTGGATCTCACTCAGGTCAACGCGAACCTCCTTCCGACCGAGATTGCCAAGCAGGTCGTCTGGCGCAAGAAGAAGCCCTTCTTCGCCGCTGCGGCTGCCTGTCTGTTTCTGGCCGGTGGGATCATTTGGTTCCGCCAGTGGGCGGACACGTCCGCCCTCGCGGCCAGTTCGCAAGGGTGGGAGGATGTCAAGGTCGACGAGGACGACGCCCCGCGCATCATCGACCAAGGCCCAAGCGCGAACGCTTCCCCTCGTGCCCAGGCGGTGAGTGTGAAGCTAGCGGGCAAGGAGTTCAAGAACGAGCTGGACGGGCTGTCCGGCGGGGGCGAGGACGAGCGGACGGAGACGGAGGAACTCATCTCGCGTCAAGAGGCCAAGGCCATGATCCCGAGGATCTTCCAGGTCATCCACGAGTCGATTCCCAGACCGGACGGCGCGCTCGGGCTGGCCACGACACAGGCGGAGGTCCTCGAGGCGATCAAGGGTGTCCCGCGCGGCGAGCGAAAGCAGGTGTTCATCAGCAAGTTGGACATCCAGTACTTGGGGGACGTCAACGAGATGATCTGGCCGGACCCGTTGAATGACGCCACGGACCCGATCAATAATCCGGAGGGCGAGCGCGAGCAACCGGGGCTTAAGATCACCATCGTCTGCACGACGCCCAACCGGGGTGAGCGGATCTTCATTGATGATCAGTTCCTCAAGCCGTTGCGGCAAAACGGTAGACGACCCGAGACGGGTTTCTACTTTGACCGAGTCTATCTCATCGAGGGAAGCAGGATCGATTCCGAGGGCGATTCGACGGTTGCAGCGGGCGGTCGCGGGCGGACGGGCTCGGCGAGGCGATCGGCCGGGCCCGAAGGTGCTCTTGATCCGGTAACGGACGAGTCGATCGAGGGGGATTGGCAGTTCGAGATTTGGATTGACGCGATACTCGCCGACTTCTCAGAGGACGAGTTGGAGGACGAGGGCGACACCGCGGAGGAAGGGGATTAATCGTTCCGGTCGCAAGGATCGCTTGCACCGGCGTTTTGGGCAACCGGCGCATCCCGCCGGAGCCTCGGCTAAGCTCGTGAGCGGAGAGTGAACACGTGGAGTCCCTACGACGGCATGCGTTTCTCATCATATGCAGCGTGGTCGGTCTGGCCGGTGTCGGCCTGGCCGTAACGGGCCTGAAGGCGATGCCCGGGGTCGTCCAGGAAATGGACAAGGCTGCGAGTCTCTATCAGGAGCTCGGTAATCTTCAGTCCCGCCCGGTCAATCAGGATTCAATCGACGCGCAAAGCGAGCGTATCGAGAGGATCAGGTCGGACCATCAAAGCGTCATCACGAAGGCGCGTGCGATGTACGGGTACGAGCCCCTCGTTCCGGGGGTGTTTCCCAACGGTGACACCACGGCCAAGTTCGCGTTTCTCCGACGGTACAACGTGGTCATGCTGGAGCTGATGGACTCGTTGACCTGGGGTGGGCTTCCGACCGAGCCCGACATCAACATGATGAGGGAGCGGATCGAGGATGAGCAGGCTCGGGCCAGACCGCTCGGTCTGGATCGCGGCGTCACGGCCAGCGAGCCGGTTTTCGTGGGGGACGAACACACGCCGGCGGGCGTTTTGACAAAGGCAGGGGCGAGGACGGACGCCGATGCCCGTGCGAGCATGGCCGCTGCCCGCCAGATTCACTGCTACGCCACCCCCTATGACACCAAGAAGGTGAATGCGGTTCCGAGCCTTTACTTCCATCCATACATGGAGGACACCGGAACCCTCGATGCCCCCGAGATGGAGGACATCTGGTGGGCCCAGGTGACACACTGGATCCAGCAGGATGTTGTCGAGGCGATCGTGGCCGTCAACGACGAAGCCGCGGGGCAGATTCAAGGCCGAAACGAGGATTGGGTCGGCGTCATGCCGGTCAAGGAGATTGTCTCGATCAGGCTGGCCGAGGACTACATCCTGCCCGATGACGCCCAGTTCGTCGGCGCCGCGCCGGAGGGTTTCCTGGAGGCCCTTCCGCCCGGAACCCCGAACACCGTGTTCACGAAATCCGTGTCGGATCCGTCGTATGAGGTGATGCAGTTCACGCTGAAGCTCATCATGGACCAGCGTGATATCCCGCGGCTCGTCGACCGCATCTGCAAGGGCACGTTCCACACGTTGCTTCGAGTGGCCTACCGGGCGGTACCGCCGAACAGGGAGATGGTTGGCAAGATCTATGGGGAGGAGCCGACAGTGATGGTCGTGATGGACTTCGAGACCATCATGTTGGGGACCGTGTTCCGACCACTCATGCCGAGCGAGATATGCGAGAGCGAGAGGTACGAGTACATCACATGCCCGGAGCCCGAAGGCGAAGATGAGGGTGATTGAGCATGGGGAGGAGCCCGGGCTTCACTGATTGGTCGGCGGGCAGCGCGATACCCGGACCGCGCGATCCGAAAGCGGGGCGTCTGCGGTGAGTGGGTGGTGCGTGCAGGGAGTGCAATCCGATGGCAAAGCAGTTGGTCAGCCCGGTCGAGAGACACCTCGAGAAAGGTGTTCTCGGCATCACGGTGATTGTGTTGCTCGCCGTGATCGCGATGTACCTGGTCACGTCGCCGAATCAGCGTGAGCTTGGCGGTGAGTGGGTCTCGCCGAAGGACATCGACGAGAAGGTGGAGGAGAAGGCGCGGGTCGTGCGCCAGCGACTCAGGGACCATGAACCGCCCGAGAGCGATTTCGAGCCGCTGTACGAGGACTTCGTGGCGGCGATGGACCCGTTCGGCCAGGCCGGATTGGTGCTCGAAGCCTCTGCCGTCCTATCGATCGGCCCGGAGGTTCCCATGGTCGACAAGACGATTGTGAAAGCCGGGCAGAAGAGCCTTGTCGACATCGTTCCTGTCACCAATCCGGTTGCGGTCGTCGGGCGCAGCACTTTCCACGTGGATCCCGAGGCGTTGGACGGCGGAGACTTTCTACCGGCGAACTGGGTGACGGTGTCCGCCGTGTTCAATGTGAAAGAGCAGATGGAGCGGCAGTTGCACGAGTACGGTGCAAAGCGTGAGGAGGTGCTGTTTGCGAAGGTGGAGGTGCAGCGCCGGGCTCGTCGCAACGACGGCAGCTGGTCCGACGACGATTGGGCGCTCATCCAGCCCTGGCCGGCTGATCGGCTCAGGAATCCACCGGAGGTGCGGCTTGTCGAGGACGAACAGGAGGGGATGCTGGTCGTCGACCGCGGGTCTCGTTTGGCGCTGGACCAGTACTTCCGCGGGCTTTCCGAGCCGGCCACCCAGCTTGGTCTGATCCGACCCCTTCCGCACGACGTCAGGGATGGTACGCCCTGGACGGTTCCGGCGCTGATCCCGCGGCGCGAACTCCTCTTGATGGACTATGACTACTATCCGAATGAGGCGCCGGAAGATCCGCTGGACGATCGCTATCCGGATGCGCCGGATGTCTCTGCCGTGGAGGAAGAGGAGCAGGAAACACCTCAGCAGTTGATCCAGCGCAAGCTTCAGGCGGCGGAGGATTACCTCCGAGCAGCCAGGAACAACTGCTCGGGGGATGATGCCCTGCGCGGCTACAACGAAGCCTTCGAGGTGAGCCGAGATGGCAATGCCAATCGTCGCGACAAAATGCGGGCGGAAAGGCTGATGCGGGAATCTGATCAGCTCGTGGCCGACATCAAGCGGGGCAAGCTCCCGTCGTGCAGACCAGGTGGTGCGGGACCCGGAGAGGAGACGGATCGAAAGCGTGAGCGTAGGCCCGCGCAGCAGATGTGGGTACACGACGGCGCGCAGGGTAGCCTTGAGGGCGGTAGGACCTATCAGTACCGCCTGAGGGTTTGGCTCTATAACCGCCTGGCCGGCGAACCGGAGAAGTTCGCCGATTCGGCGGACGCCCGGAAAGTGCTGATTCCCGGACCCTGGTCGGAGCCAACCGAACCGGTGGCCCTGGAGCCCGGTCTCTTCTACTTCCTGACCAACTCGGACGAGAGCAAGGATGATATTCGGGTCGAGGTTTTCCGGTGGTTCGAGGGCGTATGGGTGAAGCACGCCTGGAAGTTCGCAGTCGGGTCTCTGATGGCAGAGAGCGACCGTGAGCCGGTTCCTGGGTTGGGTGGCGCGGACGTCGAGTACCCGACGATCACATTCGATACCGGTGCGACGGTGCTGGACATTGATTATCAAAGGCTCTATCGCGGTCGAAGCCGGGCCGGAAGGGCGGGTGTGAGCTTCGGGCAGCCCTCCCCGACCTGCGTGGCCGTGTTCGTGGATTCGGAAGGTCGCCTGCACGAGCGCGTGCTCCCCATCGACAAGGGGCACCCCGCCAAAGGAGCGCTCCTGAAGGACCGCGTGTTCAAGCCGGCCAGGACGAGGAGGGGCCCGTAGGTACGCGTACCTGGGCGCTGGGCCTCCGGATGCGGGCGGGTTGACCGCCTACCAGTATTACCATCGCCCGAAGAGTGGACGTCGGGGCCACTTTCGGGGTTGCAGGGGGCGGACCCTGCCCCTAGAATCCCCGCTCTTGGTAGCTCGGCGGCGCAGCGAGCACCGGGGGCGTAATCCTCAAGGTGGCAGGTGTTTACGTTGAGGGCTTTCGGCGTGACTCCCCGTATGTGCGTCATGCCCACGGACTTTGCCCAGCCTCCTGGGCGAGGTGACCGCAGCAAGTGAGGAGCTTCCCTTGTTAAGACTGAGGTTTCCCGTAAACGCAACGATCTTATTGGCGGGTGTCGCCGCACTGCTGTTGGTGACACCGGCCGTTGCCCAGGACGATGCCCAGGCATTGGACCAGGCGATCCAGTTGTTCGACCGCGGCGACTACCTCGCCGCCCAGGAGCTTCTGCTCGGGATTGACCGAGAGAAGCTCGACGAACAGCAGCGGTCCTTGCGCGACGATTACGTCGATCGCGTACAGGTGGCGATCACCCTGTACGAAAAGGCTCTCCGTGACCTGGAGGACGCGGAGACGGCCATCGCGGACAGGGAGCGTGAGCGGGCCGAACAATTACTCAATGCAGTTTTGTCGAACGAGTATGCAGCCGAGGTCTTGCGTCGCGCCGCCGAGGCGCATCTGCGTGATCTCGCGGCTCCCGCCCCGGCTGCCGGAGGTACGGAGATCGAAGAGGCTGCACCCGACGCGGTCCCGCCGGTTGATCCGGCTTCGCCGAGCCCTACCGGCGTCGATGAGCCATCACCGACCGACAAGGCGCTTGCGCTAACTCAAGAGGGCGATGGGATGGCCGCAGCCGGCCGCTATGACGAAGCCGAGCGGGCCTACCAGGAGGCGCTTGAGGCGGTTCCCGGTTATCCCGAGGCGGTCGAGGGGCTTCATCGTGTTCATCAGCATCGGGAAACCCTGACGGGGGATCGCGGGCGGTCTCTGGCGGACCGGCTGCGTCGCCAGGACGCGATCAACTGGCAGCGGGCCCTGACGCATTATCGCGAGCTGGAGCGGATGATCCGCGATCACATGCAGGTCAACCGCTATGAGGAGGCGGGGCGCTTGCTGGTTCGGGCCAGGCAGATCGTCGAGTCGGCCAGACAGTTCGCCGACCCGGTAAGCGAGTATGAAAGCCTGCACGCCGAGTTGGCCTCACTTGAGGATCAGGCCGCGCGCGAGGAGCGCGAACACAATACGAAGGCGGTCGCGGATATCCGCCGGGAGATCGAGGATCAGCGCAGCAAGAAGCTTCGTGAGATCGAGCAACGGAGGGCGGAGAAGGTCGACGCGCTGTTGGAGCAGGCGATGCAGCACCGCAAGGACGGGGACTTCACGGCCGCCATCAACGTTCTCCGCCAGGTAACGGTGATCGACCCGAAGAACCAGCCGGCCCGTTGGCTGATGGATATTCTGGAGGACCAACTTCAATACCGCCAGGCCCGCGGCACGCGCGATGCGTTCTACAGGAAGTCGCGTGAGGCCCTCGAGGACGTAGAGAGGGCCAAGGTTCCCTATTGGCGGGAGTATACGTACCCGGACAACTGGCTCGAGATTATCGCCGGCCCGGAGCGGCAGCGCCCCGGCCACCCCGGTCGGGAAAGCGTGCTCTTTAGCGCCCTTGATTCGCCGATACGCGTAGACTTCCGGCAGGAACCGTTCCATCAGGTGATGACCCGCCTGGCTGACGCGCGCCAACTGAACATCTGCGTCAATTGGCGCAACCTGGAGAACGCCGGCGTCGATCGCGATGCAACCATCGACTTGAGCCTGCCCAACGAGATTACGCTGAAGAAAGCACTGACGGAGATACTCGATCAGGCGGGGGCCGGGGCTGTGGAGCTCGGGTTCGACGTGGCGGACGGCGCCATCACGGTGGCCACGCGGCGCGCGCTCAGGACGCGCACGTATCCGGCGGTCTATCCGATCGCCGATCTGCTGATGGGCATCCCTGATTTTGATGACGCGCCGATTACGGACCTACGCGAGGCCAACCGGCTCGGGATCGGGCTGAACCAGTGCCAGCAGCGGTCCGATCTGCCGTGGCGGTACGGCGATGATGACGACAACGAGCCGGAAGAGGATCCCGAGCGGGCAAGCCGTGTGCAGCAGATCATCGACGTCATCCAAGACACGGTCGAGCCTGATAGCTGGCGCGACCGGGGCGGTACGGGAAACGGTACAATCAGGGAGATCAACGGTCAGCTTGTCATTACGCAGAACTCGAGCGCCCAACGCCAGATCGGCGGTCTGCTCGATAAGCTGCGCGAGCAGCGAGCGATCCAGATTGCCGTCGAGGCGCTCTTTCTCACCGTTTCGAGTCACTACCTCGAAGAGCTTGGAATCGATGTCGATATTGTGCTCAACGCCGGTAGCGCCGGGTTCGACTACCTTGACGGTGGCGGAGGACCGGCGATCGATCCGGTGCTCGGAAGCCCGTTGTTGTTGCCGCGGACCTTCTCGCGGTTGGGCTTCACGCCCGCCACGCCCACCCTGGGAAACGCCACGACGGCCGCGAACGCCGTACAACCGCTTCTCCAACCGTACGGGCAGCCGTTTCTCGTTCCACAGCGGCACGGCGGGACCGGCGGTAACATGACACCGATCCCGATTGCCAGCGGGATGACCGCTCTGACGAACCCGGCCAATCTGCCGTCCGACATTCCCGGTAGTTTCGCGGGGCAGACCTTAGCGCCGGCGCTGAACATCTTTGGCAGCTTCCTTGACAACATTCAGGTCGATTTTCTGATCCGAGCCACGCAGGCGGACTCTCGGACGACCGTGGTCACCGCGCCGAGGGTCGTCGTGCCCAACGGTGGTAACGCATGGGTGGCCGTAACGACCCAGCAAAACTACGTCAGCACGCTCAACCCGGTTACCGCGCAACAGGCGGTCGCCCAAGCGCCGATCGTCAGCACGATTGACTCAGGTGCCAGCCTGTTCGTGAGGGCGACCGTGACGGAGAACAGGCGGTATGTCATGCTGCTTCTGTCTCCGAACGTATCACGTTTGCTCGATATGCAGACTTTCCCATTCAGCGGTGGGACGGCTGCCTTTCCCGCTTTCATTCAGGCCCCGACGGTCTCCCGTCAGACGCTCAGGACGATGGTCTCCGTTCCCGACGGGGGTACGTTGCTGATCGGCGGGCAGAAGCTGGCCTCCGAGGCCGAGATCGAGGCCGGCGTGCCGATTTTCTCCAAGATCCCGATCCTCAAGCGACTCTACTCGTCGCGAAGCATGATCAAGGATGAGCAAACGCTGCTGATCCTGATTAAGCCGAAGATCCTGATCCACAGTGAGCAGGAGGAGTTGGCATTCCCCTCGTTTGGAAGGGATTGATCGCGCCCGCTTGCGAGATATCCATCCGTGCGTCACGAATGACCCGATCGCATAACCCGATCGCAGGGCGAGGGGTGCGCGTGCCTGCGGTCCGTCGCGCATTGCCCTACCGAATCCTTTGCAGTGCCATCGTTGTGGCACTTGGCGTTGATGCGGCGGCGTTTCAGGCCCCGGATGGGAAACCCTCGCCCGGCGGCGGGGTTCGGACATTCGCGCCCGGTGTTCGCATCGATTGGACCACCCGAACGGTCGAGCTCGACGCGCGCGTCGTTCTGCGGCGAGGGCCTCTCGAACTATTCGCCTGCACACCGGGAACCCGAGAGCACGAGAGCATCGTGACCGTCCGTGCCGGGCCCGCCCACATCTACCAGGCCCTTGGATTGATCGGTCTTGAGCCGGGCTCACCGGTACGATTCGACAGGAAGCGGCAGCGCTACCTGCCCCCGACCGGAGAGGCGCTGGAGATACTCGTCCGATACGAGAAGGACGGTCTGCGGCGCACCGCGCCGATCGAGCGATGGATGACGGACGTTGCGAGGTGCGGGCAGCCGAAATCGATCCCGTGGGTGTTCGCCGGTTCGCGGATTCTCGACGATGGCCGGCTGGGGGCCCGGACCGATGGCACGATCGTCTGTGTCGTCGATTTCGGGACGGCGCTCGTTGCCATCGGGTCGTTGCACACTTCCGACAATGAAGCGTTGTGGCTCGCCGCCAACACCGAGGAAATCCCGCCCGTTCGCACGGAGTGTACGTTGTTGATCCGAGCCCGGGTTCCGGAGCGGATCGAGGCGGAGCTGGCGCGGGATGGCACGCTCCACCTGGCCGGGGCAGTCCTATCCAGCGACGACCTCGCCAGACGACTCAAGGCTGACCGCGCCGATCGCACGTCGGTCGGTCTGGTCCTGCGGGTGAGGCTGGATGTGTCAGCCCCCGCGATCGAGGCGGCGATCGACTCACTGGTCCGCACGGGCGTTGATCGGGCGATCATCGAGGTCTGGCTGGCTGACCCGCCGACGCCGCCCAAGGCCACGAAAGCGACCTCGAGCGGTTGAGGGATTCCCCTCGGTCGATCATAATGCTTGACCATATGGACACAGTGCGGTCAAAGAACTCGATTGGCGCAGCCGAACAGCCGGTTCCCACGTCCAAGGCGGGGGATTCGGAAACCCGACGCGCCGCGATCCTCACGCGCGGCAGGGCGGTTCTCAGCGCGGAATCAGCCGCCGTCAGGACGGTCGAGAGCCGGCTCGGCGATGC
The DNA here is from genome assembly GCA_965371725.1 of uncultured Phycisphaerales bacterium. Classification (GTDB taxonomy): domain Bacteria; phylum Planctomycetota; class Phycisphaerae; order UBA1845; family UBA1845; genus CBDUZO01. Next base: position 29,306 of record CBDUZO010000009.1, on the reverse strand, counting down.
TTTCGTCGGGGCGGTGGAAGCCATTCTTGCTGCCCGGGGTCGGGTCTGCGTCACCGGCGTGGGAAAGGCGGGCCTGATCGGAAGCAAGATCCAGGCGACCCTCGCCAGCACGGGCACACTCTCCTATAGCCTGCATCCCGTCGAAGCCCTTCACGGCGATCTCGGGATGGTTCACGGTGATGACGTGGTGATCGGGCTGAGTAAGAGCGGAAGCTCGGAGCTTGTCGAGCTTCTGCCGCGCTTGAAGAGTCTCGGATGTGTTGTAATTCTGTTGACTGCTCGGTTGGATTCCGCGGCGGCTGAGCACGCGGACTTCGTGCTCGACATCGGCGATGACGAGGAGGCGTGCCCGTTGGGCCTGGCACCGAGCTCCTCGACGACGGCCATGCTCGCCCTGGGGGACGCCCTGGCCCTGACGGTCATGGAGCTCAAAGCGGTTCGGCGGGAAGAATACGCCGGTTATCATCCGGGCGGTGCGTTGGGTCGTTATCTGATGAGCGTTGTCGAGCTGATGCGTACAGGAGCCAATTGCCCGTCCGTGCCCGATACGGCGGCGCTCGGCGACTGCTACGAGCCGATCCTGGCTGCCCCACTGCGAGCGGGGGCTGCCGGCGTTGTGGACGAGAAGGGACGGCTCATCGGCATCGTCACGTTGGGTGACTTCTTTCGCTTATTCCGGGCCAAGGATCATTCTCCTGATCTGGCGGTCGTGGAATTCATGACGCGGTCGCCCAAGCGAGTGGATATCCATGCCCGTGCGACCGAGGCGCTTCGGATCATGCGTAAGCACAGGATCGACGAGCTGCCGGTCGTGGATGACGACGGTCGGCTGGTCGGGTTGGTCGACATCCAGGACCTGATCGCCCGGGGTTTCTCGGTGTTTGACACGGCGTAGGTGCGGCGCGGACCACATGCGACTTTCCATCATCATCCCCGTCTACAACGAGGCCGAGACACTCGAGAGGATTCTATCTCGGGTCATGGCTGTCGATATCGGCATGCAGCGACAGATCGTCATGATCGACGACGGGTCGAGTGACGGCACGCGCGAGCTGTATCCCAGGTTGAAAGAACGCTGGCCCGACGAAGACATCGTCTTCAAGCTCCTGGACCGCAACCTGGGAAAGGGGGCGGCGCTGCGCGAGGGGTTCAAGTTGGCGACCGGCGACATCTTCCTGATCCAGGACGCCGACCTGGAGTACAACCCGGAGGATTATGACTTCCTGCTGCGGCCGATCCTCCAAGACAAAGCCGACGTGGTTTACGGTTCCCGCTTTCGCGGCGGCGCCGCACACCGCGTGGACCGGTTCTGGCACATGGTCGGCAACCGTTTCGTCACCTTGCTGTCCAACATGTTCACCGACCTGAATCTCACCGACATGGAGACCTGCTACAAGGTGTTCCGTGCCGAGGTGATCGACGGGCTCACCTTCAAGAGCAACCGGTTCGACTTCGAGCCGGAGTTTACAGCCAAGGTCGCCAAGCCGAGCAAGACGGGGAGGAACTGGAGGGTGTATGAGGTCGGTATCAGCTACGCCGGTCGAAGCCACGACGAGGGCAAGAAGATCAGCGTGTTCGATGGCTTTCCCGCCCTCTGGGCCATCGTCAAATACCGGTTCCTCGATTAGAGCCGCCTCTGTTTTTGTGTGGCGCGTCGCGTGCCAACGGTTGCGGCTAGAGCAGTTAGCGGTCATGTTTATCGCGCGACCCCCCTCTTTCCCCCCTTGGTAAGGGGGGAGGGTAGGAGCGTAGCCGTTACAGGTGATCGTTATGCGCTCTAGGGCGAAATCCGTTATTGTGTTCCGGCTTCTCAATCGCCCGATACGCTCTGGCGTACGCGAATCCGCGCGGGCTGAAGCCCGCGGCTCGGCACACAGGAACGGGAAATGCTCTAGGGCAACCGTCTGCCCATGCTGACGCGCTGTTCCACATCGTATCCGAGCCGCCGATAGAACGACACGGCTGTCTCGTTTGAGGCGCGGACCTGAAGATTGAGCTTGGTGCATCCAATGTCTTTCAAGCCCTGTTCCACGCGGTGCATCAGCGCCCTACCGATGCCCTGTCGTCGATGTTCCGGATGGACGGCGACGTAGTACACCCAACCGCGGTGTCCGTCGAACCCGGCCATCGCCGTGCCCACAAGGATCTTCGCCGCCTCCGCCACGAAGAACAGATCCCGTTGGACGGTCAGCTTTTGCCGGATGTCGGCGTGCGGATCGTTCCAGGGCGGAGCGTCGGGGAACACGTCCTGCCAGAGCGCAATGACACTCGGTTCGTCCGCGTGTTGATAAGGTCGGATGTCCAGGACATCGTTCATGTCAAGTCTCCGCGGCGGGGACGCGTCCCTCCCGGTCATGCGGTTCACAGCCACGCCCGTGATCCCGGCTTATGCCGTTGTTGACCTCGCCTTGCGATTCTCGATACTTACTGCATGGCGAGTGGGTCAAGCAAGGGCTCTGAAACTCGATCAGGTTCAACCGCCGGGCCGGATGACGGTTTCCTCATCGCTTCGATGATCGGCGGAGATGCGATCGCCCTGACCAAGCTGATGGACCGGTACGATCGGCTGGTCCGATACACCGTGGTGAAGCTGTCGGGGTCCCGGTGCGTTCAAGACCCGGACTGGCTCGACACGATCGCGGCTGACACCTGGACCGGTTTCGTCCGATCCGTCCGCCGCCAGCCCGATAAACCTCCGAAATCGGTACGAGCCTATTTGGTGCGAATCGCGCGAAACAAATGCGCCGGCGCGCTGCGGAACGCACCACGCACTCTTGAATCGCTCAGCAAAGGCGAGGGGGACGTCGGGCTCGATATTCCAGCCACAACGGAAGAACCATCAGAGCTATTTTCTAGAATCGAGCTTCTTGAGGCGCTCCGAGGCTGTCTGGGTGAGCTTGGGTCGGCTGACCGTGAGCTGGCGGGGGAACTGGCCCTCATCACCGAGCGGCGGTGGCGGGAGGCGGCTAGGAAGCTGGGCATGAGCGAATCCACGCTTCGTTCGCGGTGGTCCCGGACGCTGGAGCGTTTGCGGGGCTGTGTGACGCAAAAAACCGGAAAAACGCTCGCGCCGGAGGCGTTGGAGAGCGACTTCTAGAGTGGTGAGCGACCAGGTGCGCTGGAGGTAAGGTGACGTGACCCACAAGCCGAAACAACTTGACGGCGTCGAATCGATGCTGCTGGAGCTTGACGCGGTCGAACAGGCCGGCGTCTTCCAGCGCACGGCGATCGATGCCGTCGGGCTTGTGAGTGAGCCTGTCCCGGTCAATCAGTCGAGCCGCCTTCGCATTCTCCTGCGGCTCGCCCCGGTGGCAGCCACCGTTGCGTTGGCCGTTGGCGTGTGGTCGCTTCAGTCCAACGACGGGATCAATTCGACAGCACAACCCGGCAGCGGGTCCGGCTCGATGGCATCTGCTTCCTTTGCCTCTTGCGGCGACGGCTTTCTGGGTTGTTTCACCGGTCCGACGGACGGCGTTCCAGCCGATTGTCAATCCCACGACTACGACTCGGACGGTGACGTGGACCTGGCTGACTTCAGCACGTATCAACTGGCTTACGCAAGCACCGATCAGACACGTTAGAACCGTTTCAGCAAAGACTGTTCCGCTCTCTTCCCCCCTTACAAAGGGGGGATTGAGGGGGGTTCATGCAGGCGGAGAAGGACCTCCCCCAACCCCTCCTTGTCAAGGAGGGGAGGAAGAAACGCCATTACCGCCGTCCGTGTTTCGCATGGGTAGGTCCGCGCTGCATGTCGGGCGATCCTGTCAAGATCGCGGTGGTCCCACCACCTGCGTCACGGCGACTCGTGGCGATGCTGTGATCTTGGGTCGGCGACCGAAGATCAGCACGATCAGCAGCAGCACGACCATTCCCGCGGCGAGGCCGTAATACCACGGTTGCCCGTACACATTGCACGCCACATCACCCATACCCATCGCGACGATCGCAGTCACCACGGCGTATGGGATTTGCGTCCAAACGTGCGACTCGTGACGACAGCCGGAGGCGATCGACGAGAGCACCGTCGTGTCGCTGATCGGCGAGCAGTGATCACCGAATATGGCCCCGGCCAGAACGCTGCCGACGGCGGCGTAGAAGAGCTGCTGTGCGTGGGCGGGGTCGAGGCCCGCAGCCATGTTCGCCATGATCGAGACGGTGACCGGACAGAGGATTCCCATCGTCGTCCAGGACGTACCTGTGGCGAACGAGATCCCCGCGGCTGAGGCGAAGACGGCCAATGGGATCCACTCCACCGGGAAGTCGGCGGCTCTGAGCCTGTCGCTGACGACGTATCCCAGTGACAGGTCCTGTTCGACCTGAGAGATGGCCCAGGCGAGGACCAGGATGACGATGGCGGGGAACATGCGAGACATGCCCTCGAGCCCGGCTTCGACGGCATCCCGTGTGCTGCACGCACCGGCTGCGAGCGTGAGTACAACCGCCGCGATGGCTGCGAGCACGGCACCGTAGAAGATTGACTGATACGGGTCGGCGTTGTTCAGAACGGCCGTGGACTGTTCCCACCAGGTACCCGTCTGTGGCGTGGCAGTCTGTCCGTTCGTACCGGTGAGGTAGAGAATGAGGACGGTAGCGCCGAGCAGCACAAGTACGGGGAGCAACCCCAACCACCAACGCGGCGGCGCTATCTTATGCTCCAGGCGCGGCGTGCCCGCCTCATAGGGACGTTCCTCGTCTCCGGTCGCGGCCCGCAGTTGAGCCCTTTTCATCGGGCCGAAGTCCCGACCGGTCAACGAGACCCAGAACACGAGCACGAGAGCCAGGATCGGGTAGAAACGGTAGGGAAGGCTGGAAACAAAGGCCGTCATGCCGTTGATGACGCTGCCATTCGCATCAAGCATGAAGGCCGGTGCACCACTTGCCGCAAGATCATCGAGACCTTCGTTTATGAATCCGATCTCCGCGCCGACCCACGTCCCGACCAGGGCAAGGGAGGCGACCGGAGCCGCCGTCGAGTCGACGATGTAAGCGAGCTTGGCGCGCGATATCTTCAAGCGATCAAACACGGATCGCATCGTCGGCCCGACGATCATCGTGTTGGCGTAATCGTCGAAGAAGACGACCAGACCCGCGAACCAGGCGGTCAACGCGCCGCGACGAGGAGAATCGGTGTTGCCGGCGATGAGCTTGACGATCCCGGCGGTTCCGCCGTTGCGGCCGATCACGCCGACCATAAAGCCGATGATCAGCGTGAAGACCATGATCTTGACGTGCCCGAAACCATCTTTTGAGTCGATAATCGCACCGACGACGTACTTCTCGCAGGCCAGGCGGAAACCCGCCACGATTGAGTTCGACTCCGCATAGGCGCTGTCGGGCGTCAAGCAGGGCACAATCATGTAGGCGCCGACGAACACGCCCACAACAAGCGCGGGAACGACCTGCCGGGTGAAGATAGCCAGTAGGATCGCTACGATAGCGGGCAACAGAACCCACAGTCCGTATGTCTTCGGGTCGCGCGGTTGACGGGGCGTGACCTGTGACGGCGCGGTCTCGCTCGGCGCGTCGAACGGTTCGGCGACCGACACCGCGGGCGGTGCTTCATCCGACGCCCCGTCAGGTGCTTCCTCTTGCGCGGTGGCGGGGACGTCGACTTGTGGTGGCGGATTGGTCTGTTGTGCCGGTGCCATGGCAGGTAGGATAAGCCACGCGCCGATCAGGCCCATCGCCATGACCCAGCCGATCCGTCGGCTCCATCCGGTTCTCATCGAGTGTATCGCGGTCACGATCAGCTCCCATGCTGCAAAACGAGTTCGGCGCGATATGCCGGATGCACGTAAGCTCGACTCAGCCGCCGGCCATAGCCGTCACGCGCCTCAGACGACCGCCGCACGCTCGCTGAGTCTGCCCCATCCACCAAAGCCCCAAAGAGTGTACGCACCCGCGCGACAAGATCAAATGCGTGCATCGTGCGTCCCGCGAGGGGCGGCGCAGGGCAGAGGGTTATTCTAATTTCATCGGAACGTTCGCCTGCCTTCGCACTCCGCACAGGCTCGGTCCGCGTCTTCACGAAGCAGTAGCTACCCCGGAAAGGCCGATCCCACGACGCCGAGCGTTGTTCAAGGGGCTGCTAACCTTCATTCGTTCGAGACGTCTAATATTGTCGCGGGGCGCTGAAAACCGTGTCGGACCGGGCAATATCACAGCCTCGTGACCGAAATACATCTATAATGGGGGTTTGATTGCTCTTTCAGCGGGCGTTCCGCCGGAAGACGGTGACCTTGAGTGTTTGGGTCTAGCAGGGGCGAGGGTTGGCCTTGTCTACGACGGCGGGCGATAGCTCAACCGAGCAGAATGTGCCGGCGCTTGGCCTGCGGCACGTTCTCCTGGTGTACACCTCGCCGCGGTCGCTGTTCTCGCGTGTCGAGGACACGGGTGCGTACGGCTGGGCGCTCGTGACGCTGCTCGTTGTGATCATGCTGCTCGGGTACGCGGAGGTGCAGACCGGGCTGATCGATGCCGACGTGGAGCGGCAGACCGAGAGAGCCCGGGCAGAGCTCGAGGAGGCCCAAGGCGATCTGGTTGATCGGGTACAACTGCGCGAAAGCCTCGAGGGGATCAGCGAGACCGGTGAGTTCAGCAAGCTAATGACCCGCTTGGGGGTCATTGTCTTCTCCCCCGTGTACATGCTGGCGTCATTCTTGTTGATCGCGTCGGTGCTCTACGCCGTCGTGGCGTTGACCGGTCGAAAACCGGAATGGCACACGCTGATTTCGATCTGCGTGTATGCGGGGTTCATCGAGCTCGCGGCCCACGCCCTGCGCCTTGCCATGGTGCTTACCTACCGCACCACGGCTGTGGATACGTCGCTCGCACCGCTGGGCGCGCCGGGTGAGCCGACGGTGTGGGCGGCGGTTGATCCGTTTCGGATCTGGTTTTGGGTCCTGGTGATCATGGGGTTGGCTGTAACGCGGCAGTTGAGTCGACGGATGGCCGTCGTATCCTGCTCGCTCATGTTTCTTGCTGCGTTGGGTGTGAGGATCGGACTGCAGTACGCCGTGAGGTGATTTGCTGTTGCCTTGGCAGCGGTGGCTTGGTGATGGAGAGTTCGTCATGCGTGGTTTTCTGACAATACTCGTTCTGGTCGCGGTTGGGGCGGGCGTCTTCGCACTGGGCAGCCTGCGCCGAGAATCGGACGACAAACCGCTTCTGCACGTGGCCGAGGAAGTGGCCTTGACCGTCAATGTGGCCAAGCCCGAGCGCGGCGAGATCACGCGTCTGGTCCAGGCACCGGGTGATGTGGAGGCCGAGCTCGAGGTCGATATCAGCTCGGAGGTCGTGGCGAAGATCGAGGAGATGCCCGTCGAGGAGGGTGACACCGTCAGGGCAGGCGACCTTCTCTGTCGACTTGATGATGACAACCTGCTCGCTGATCTCGAGTCCGCGACCGAGGCGATCGCCCAGCTCGACGCGGCCATTCTTGTGGCGGAGGCGGATCTCGAAAAGGCCGACCGTGATTGCGAGCGGCAGAAACGCCTCTCCGAGGCGGATGCCACGTCACGCATCGAGATGCTCGATTACCTGACCGTGCGCAAGAAGGCGCGGGCGGTGCTCGAGATGCGGCGTCATGAGCTCGCCCAGGCCGAGGCGCGGTTCAAGCGCCTCGAGGAGGATCTCAAACGCACGGTCATCACGTCGCCCATTAACGGTGTGGTGGCGAGGCTCAACGCCAAGCAGGGCGAGGTCGTCATCACCGGTACGATGAACAACCCCGGCACGGTTATCATGACCATCAGCGATCTTTCCAAGATGCAGGTGCGGGCCCGCGTGGATGAGGTGGAGATCCCGCTGGTCAAGTCCGGTCAACGGGCGAGAGTCTACTTGCAGTCGGACCCGGTCAAACCCGTACCCGCGCGGGTCGTTCGCGTTGCCGCCAAGGGGATCAAGCCCGTGGGGCGCGACGTCGTGACCTTCGAGGCAATCCTCGAGGTCCTGTCGAACGACGAGCGGATCATGCCGGGCATGACAGCCAACATCGAGATCGAGGTCGCCACCAGCACCGATACCGTCACGGTTCCCGTCGAGGCCGTCGTCCACCGGATGCGCAAGGAGCTTGATGAGAAGATCGTCGCGGAGTTCGATAAGCGGCAGGAGAATCTCGATCTCTCCGAGCGCGCACGCCAGGCTCAATACCTCAAGGTGGTCTACGTGATGGATGGTGAGAAGGCCAGGGTCCGACTGATCGAACCGGGCGTGGCGGATAGTCGCCGGGTCGAGCTGTTGAGCGGCGTGAGCGAGGATGACGTCATCATCATCGGTCCGTACCGCAGCCTCGATCAACTCAAGGACGGCCGAAAGGTCGCAGAGGCCGACAAGGATGAGAAGAAGGAAGGCGCGGCGGACGAAGGCGACAAGGACGAACCCCAGGAGCAGCGCACGGCCGACGAGGACGAACCGTCCACCGAGGGCGAGAGTACGGAAGAGGGCGAGGCTGTCGCTACGAGCGTAACGCCATGAGCGGAAACGGCCGGACTGAAAAAGTCATCGAGTTTGTCGACCTGGAGAAGATCTACCGCGTCGGCACGGAGTTGGTTCATGCGCTGCGCGGCGTTTCCCTGACGATCCGGCGCAACGAGTACGTGGCGATCATGGGTCCGAGCGGATCGGGCAAGAGCACCTTGATGAACATCGTGGGATGTCTCGATGTGCTGACGCGTGGGAAATACTACCTCCGGGGCCAGGACGTTTCGCTGCTGTCGCAGTCTCGTCTGGCGAAGATTCGCGGGCGGCAGATCGGGTTCGTGTTCCAGACCTTTGAGCTTTTGCCGCGCATGACGGCGCTGAAGAACGTCGAGCTGCCACTCATGTATTCTCAAGCCCGGCACAAGAGGCAGCGGTCCGTGGCGGCGCTTGATCGCGTGGGGTTGGCGTATCGTGCGACGCACCGGCCTAATCAACTCTCCGGCGGGGAGAAGCAGCGTGTGGCCATCGCCCGAGCGCTGGTCCAGGAGCCGGACATCATCCTGGCCGACGAGCCGACCGGGAATCTCGATAGCAAGACCGGTCATGAGATTCTTGGCATCTTCGATTCACTCCACACCGAGGGGCAGACCATCGTCATCGTCACGCATGAAGAGGAGATTGCCGCCAGGTGCAAGCGGGTCATCCGTTTGTTGGATGGGAGGATTGCCACGGATGAGCTCACCGAGCGAGGCCGCGCGGAGGTCGGGCAGGCCCCGGCTGCAAGGTTGGCTGCATCATGACCATGCTCAGGGCGTTGCCGGGCATCCCACGCCGCGTCTTCTTCTGGCTTGTTGGTACACTTGTCCGTAGCGGACAGAACGTGGGCACCGCCCTTGTGCAGATCTGGGCGAACAAGGGAAGAAGTATTCTCACCACACTGGGGATCATCATAGCCGTGACCTCGATCATCACGGTCGTCTCGCTCGTTCAAGGGTTCGGCAACTTCATCACTCATATGGTTCGCGGGTATGGTACTTCCTTTATGGTGGTTTATCCCTACTTCCCTCGCGGGAGTGACTTTCTGGGAATGGGACGTGTGACTCTCGATCTCGAGGATATCGAGGCGGTCCGCACCGAGTGTACAAAGGTCCACAGGATCACACCTTTTGTATTTACCCATAATGGTGAGATCACCTATGGAAGTGAGAAATCCGATGATATTCCCGTTCGCGGCGTGACGGAGCAGTATCAGACCATTCGCAATTTCTTCGTGAACGACGGACGCTTCTTCGGGCCGATCGACGTGGAAAACGCGGCCCATGTCATGGTGCTCGGGCGAAGTGTCCTCAAGCAGCTCGAATGCGATGAGGCGATTGTCGGTGATCATGTCTACCTCGACGGCCAACGGTTTCTTGTCATCGGCGTTCTCCAAACGAAAGGGAACCTGCTCGGTGAGGATCAGGACCTGACGGTGATGATCCCCTACACGACGGCCGTCAACATGTATCCCCACCTGCGCCGTCAAATGCCCTTTCTCGCTGAAGCGGTGACTGAAGATGATATTGACGAGGCGGCTTCGCAGATTACGCGCGTTCTGCGTCGGCGCCATGGTCTTGGGCCGCAGCAGGCGGACGATTTCCGTATCGAGCGGCAGGATCAGGCGATCAGGGAGTTCGAGAAGGTCCGTAGTGCAGCGTCGGCCATCCTGGCGGGGATCGTGAGCATCTCGTTGTTGGTGGGTGGGATCGGCATCATGAATGTCATGCTCGTGTCCGTAACGGAGCGGACGCGCGAGATCGGCGTGCGCAAGAGCGTCGGCGGGCGGCGTCGCGACATCCTACTGCAATTCCTGACCGAGGCGGTCGTTCTTTGCACGGTCGGCGGTGTGATCGGGATTGGGCTGGGGTATGCGATTATATACATCGCCTCCATGCACCCGGACATGGTGAAGGTAACGGTGCCCGCCTGGTCGGTGGCTTTGGCGCTGGCATTTTCTGCCGGTGCGGGCCTTGTGTTTGGGATCATTCCGGCGTTCAAGGCCGCGATCCTGCATCCGATTGACGCATTGAGACATGAGTAATCGGTAATGTCCATCCAGACCGAAGCCAATCCACCATTCGATGCGCCGACAAAAACACGAACCGCGCGTCTGCTCGGGGCGATCGTTCGCTCTCCATTCCGGCTGACGCGTTGGCTGATCAGCGCGGCGGTAAGGCAAATGCAGAACGTCGCAACGGCGTTCGTGCAGATCTGGGCGAACAAGGCTCGATCGCTGCTGACCACGCTTGGGATCATCATCGCCGTTACGTCGACCATTACGGTGGTCTCCTTTGTGGAAGGCTTTGGCACCTATGTGACCGACATGCTGCGCGGGCTGGGAACGAACCTGATGTTCGTTCGTCCGTATCAGCCGGGCGGTTTTCGCGGTCGGATGCTGGGGCGTGTGACGATGGACATCGAGGACGTCCGGGCGGTGTCGGCCCGGTGTGACAAGGTTCGTCGCATTTCGCCGATGGTCTTTCACGGGGTGAACATCGAGTACGGCCGGGAGAAGGTCGAGAACGTCCAGCTTCGCGGGGCGACGGAACAGTGGCAGACGATCCGCAGTTTCTTCGTGGACGAAGGGCGCTTCTTCGGGCCGATCGATGTCGATGCGGGGGCGCACGTCTGCGTTCTCGGCCGCGAGGTGCTGAGGCTGCTCGAGGCCGATGACGATATCGTCGACGATTATGTCTACCTCGACGGGTTGCGCTTCCGTGTCCTCGGGTTGCTCGAGGCGAAGGGCGCCATGATGGGGGAGAACCAGGACAACCTCATCATCATTCCCTACACGGCTGCCATTAGGATGGCACCATGGTTCACGCGGTACATGCCGTTTCTTGTGGAGGCGATGTCGGAGGAGGACGCGGAGGAATGCCGACTTCAGATGACTCGCGTACTCCGTGCCCGTCACCACCTTCGCCCCGGTCAGCCGAACGACTTTCGCATCTTCAGTCAGGACGAGTTTTTGCGCGACTTCGAGCGAGTGAAGATCATCGCCACGAGTATTCTCGCGGGGATCGTGGGCATCTCGCTCATCGTCGGCGGGATCGGCATCATGAACATCATGCTCGTTTCCGTGACCGAGCGGACGCGCGAGATCGGCCTGCGCAAGAGCGTCGGCGGACAACGACGTGACATCATGGCTCAATTCCTGACCGAGGCGGTCGTATTGGCTACGCTCGGCGGCGCGATTGGCGTCGTGCTCGGTTTCGCGATCTGTTCCATCGCCTCACAGCACCCCGTGATGGTGGACATCGCGGTGCCCTACTGGATCGTGGCGGTGGCGTTAAGCTTCTCGGCCGGAGTCGGGATGTTCTTCGGTCTCGTACCGGCCTTCAAGGCCGCCATCATTCATCCGATCGACGCGCTGCGATATGAGTAGACGGCGACGCTGAGACGTCTTGAGCATTGTCCGTTTCCGTGTACCGCGCGACCCCCTCTTTCCCCCCTTGTCAAGGGAGATGATAGGGGGGTTCCGCTACACGATTTCCGAAAACGCTCTAGCGAAACCGATCCATTACGAAGGTACTCATCGATGCAAGTTGGAGGAAGCAGCCAAGCGCCAGACGCGCGGTGGCTTCCGGCGCTTGGTCATTCAGAAGTGCGATCACACCCCACAACGCCGCGACAATCGCGAACATCTCCAACAAGACGCCGAAGAACCGGGTGAGAGAGAAGTCGCTTTGACGCTTGCGTCGGTGTGCCCGATCAAGCTGCCCGTGAATCCTCTCGAGCATTTTGAGCACTTCATCGTCACGGTGAGCGGGTGCGGTCTTCACATCGGTCTCCGGCTTGACGCTGTCACCTTGTCCCGCGGTCCGCAGGATCAGGTCAACTGCCCCGGCCAGGTCGCGGGCGGAGTGGGTTGCATGATGAACGTCACTCGGCGCGGGCTCGCGACCGCCGTCAAGAAGAATGGTCTGACACCCCGCGCGCGTTCCGGCTTCCACGTCGCTCGCTTTGTCACCGATCATCCATGATCGGGTAAGATCGATGTCGAGCTCTCCGGCAGCCTGAAGCAACATACCGGGTCTTGGCTTCCGCAGTTCGCTGTCCCGGCGGTAGGCTTCGATGGTCGCCTCGGACCCATCGAGATAGGGGCAGTAGTAGGCCCCATCCAATCCGGCCCGTTCTGCGGCGAGCAACTCCTCGAGGCGCCCATGGACCTCCGCCAGCGTCTCCTCATCGAACAAACCTCGAGCCACACCAGACTGATTCGAAACCACAATGACCAGGTAATTCGCCTCGGAGAGACGGCGAATCGCGCCGGTCGCCCCCGGGAGCAATCGTACGTCGTCGGGTTCGGCGATGTGGTTTCGATCTTCGATGATCGTTCCGTCGCGGTCGAGAAAGACAGCCGGGGACTTGGTCATGGTTTATGTCCTGGCAACGAGCCCCTCGATGATAGCCTGCCGAAACAGCGGAAGAAGAATCTCATGGTGACCGACCACCTCGTGCCCGAACCCGTCAGCCACGGGTCTTGTCACCACGTTTTGATGAGGGCGGTAATGGCGGATCATGTCGAAACTGGCCGTGGTCATGCGATCGAGGTTCGCCCCGAGGTTGCGGGCAACCGAAACGGCCTTGAGGAACACCTCGGGAAGCACCACGGCGGAACCGATGTTGAGCCATACGCCACCCACCCGCGACTGACCCTCGGCGCCGAGATCACACACGACATCACAAATCAATCGAAAGTCGCGCAGCGAAGCAGCGCCAAGCGCGGATCCGTCCGCACCGGGCGAGACGTGCACCGTGTCCGTCCCCAACGCCACGTGGACGCAGGCGGGGATGCCCACCTCGCGGGCGGCGGCAAAGACGCTCATTGCCCGATGCGGCGCTTCCCGCTCGATCAGCAGTTGCCCGACCGCCGCCCCCAGGCCGATCGAGTCCCGCCGTGCTCGCTCGGCGACGGCGTCGAAGAACTCCATCGTGTCAGCCACCATCCCGAACCGTCCGTCGCGGATGGTCCTGGCGACCTCTTCGGACGTCTCACCAAAGCAGGCCAGTTCCATGTCATGAATCGCGCAGGCACCGTTGCAGGCGATAGCCTTGATGACACGTCGACGGATCAGATCGACCAGGATCGGTCCGCATCCGACCTTGATGACGTGAGCGCCGAAGGCAGCCACGACCGGACGATCGTGTCGAACCGCATCCACAACGGCGGAAACCACTTCCCGAAACGCCGCCGCGCCGAGATGATCAGGCATCGAGGCCAGAAGATCGCTGACCGAGGCACCTTCCCCGGGAAGCGATGCCATAGCTGTGACACTTGATCCATGCTTCCGTCGCTGGATGCTGTAGGTCTTGATCCGGCTGAGATCAACCGGCTTGTACGGTCGCGTCATGGGTCGCACTCTTGCTCAGCGTTCGTTCCAGAGCGGTATCGAGGATTGTACCGCCCTGCCCGGTAAAGTCGATCGAAATCCTCACGACGCGGATATCGGCTTTATCGACCCCGGGAAGTCCGACGAGCTTCACGGCGTCCTTCTCCGTGGTCAGCAACAGGTCGCAATTCTGGGTTTGCCCCAAGCGGAGGAGGGCACGGATATCGCGCTCGCGGTACACGTGATGATCGGGGAACCACCGCTCAGCCACCACCTCCACACCGAGCGCGCGCGCCGTGGCGGCGAAGCTTTTCGGATTGCCGATGGACGCCAGGAGGATCGCACGCCGGTTGGTAAGTTCCCCATCCCACGACGTGCCGTCAAGCGTTTCCACCGCGGTCACACGGTGGTTGCACTGCAGATGCACGGCCTGCGGTGCCAGGTCGACGAGCCGGTCGGAGATGCGCGACAGCTCCGTGGGGGATGCCTGATCGCATCGTGTCAGGATCACAACGTCCGCCCGACACAGCGAGCGGAGCGGTTCGCGCAGAAGCCCCCGAGGCAAGAGATGGCCGTACCCGAAGGGGCAAGTCGCATCGATTGAGACAATATCGAGCGTCCGCCCGAGCCGGCGGTGCTGGAATCCATCATCGAGCACGATCACATCGGCGCCGAAGTCGTGATGTGCCGTTCGCGCCGCCGCGATCCGATCGGGATTGGCAACGTAGATCACGTCGCGGCAGCGCCTGCGAATCAGTCTCTCCTCATCATTCGGCCCATCCGATCCGGCCCCGTATCCACGGGCGATAACCGCCGGCGTGCGACCGAGACGGCGAAGACGATCGACGAGGTCGATCACGAGCGGGGTCTTGCCCGTGCCTCCGGCAGTGATATTGCCGACGCTGATGACCGGAAGCGGAAGCGCGTGCATCGGGCCGCGACGATCATACCGGCGGTTGCGCAGTGCCACGCCGACCGCGTACACGGTTGCCGCACCGCGCAACACGGCCCTAAAAGGCCACGCCCATACGCCGGCCTCGTCGCTGATGATCTTACGATGTATCGCAACTCCGCCCATACGCTGATCAGGTGTAGACAACGGCGGCACAGGTAACACATGTTTGGGACGGTTCATCCACGGCCTGATGATAATCAAGAATCGTGGCCTTTGCACCCGGCAGGGCGACGGCAAGGGCGTACAGGCAACCGGCTCCGCACACGTGCGTGGGGTTGTCCTGCTCCGCAAGGAACCGGATGAGCGCTGCCGGATCACCGTCGACAAGCTTGCTTAGGGCGGTCTGATCGTGATCCCGCACTTCCGCCAGCCAGGTCTCGTCGATCCGGCGTTCATCACCAAAGGCCGCGCCAACGTGACTCAGGTCGGCACCGGCGACGATCAACGTGTCCTGCGGGTCATCGGTGATAAGCTCGCCGAGCGCGACGGCGAATTCGTGCAGATCCACGCCCCGGCCGTCGTTCGGACGCGTTCCCGTCGGGCCGCATGGATCGGGGCAAAGGATGGGAACGATCTGAAACCCATTCGCGCCGAAGAAACGCTGCAACCACGGAATCTGCAACTCGATCGAGTGTTCCCTCGCGTGATCAAGCTCATGGGTGCGCAAGTGACCGCAGCGATCCTCCAACTGCTCCACAAAAGCCGTGTCAGTGCGCACAGTGCCCGACGGGGTGGCAAAGTCACTCGTCGTAGCCACGATCGAGGTTGACCGGCCGAAATGGTTGGTCCCCAGGATCACCACGCGATTAGGCACGGACCGATCGGCCAGTGTGATGTAGGCGGAAGCGTAGCAAGGCCCGCCGCGCGGGTAGTCAAGATGCGGTGCCACGATCCCAGCCACCGGACCGGTCAGATCGACCACCTTTGCACCTTCAAGCAACTCGTCGAATGGACCACCGCGTTCCTGGACGTGCCCCATGGCCTCCGCCGCCCGCATCGGGCGGACGGGCCGGCTGCAGTATTCGTCAACTAGTGACTGGTAGTACGACTCAAACGCCGGGCCTTCGAGGAAGTGCGCATCTTGAAGATGGTCGATCATCGACTGGAGCGTTTCGGTTGCCAGGGGTTGATCGAACGCGACGTGGAACTCCCTCTGGATGGCCTCGCATGTGTTCTCGCCGTTCATCAGGGCCATCACATGCAGCGCCGCCTGCGACAGTGAGAGCGTGACCGGGGATAGACCGTTGGCGTCGCGCACGCCGAATTCCACTCCGCCCTGCGACGGAATCGTGAAGGCTTCAAGCTGCCTGAGTCTCGGTTTGTATGTCGAATCCCAGGGCACGGAGAGAACCCGGTATACCGATCATGACACTACCGAATGGATTGGGACATCCACCGGCGACGGCGTCACTCGTGCGACGCGTGCGTTTCGCGCAGTATACCGCGCCGGCCCGTGCCATGCCAGAATCGGCACGCATGGGCAACAAGCATCGAACCCGCGGTGCAGCCATGGGCCTATCGTGTGTCGGATCGTAAGCGTAGTGAGATCGGGCGGCTTGGAAAGTCCAATCAACCGACCAGGTTTGTGTTGGCGAGCGCCTCGATCATCTTCAAGGCGGCCGGTCCGGCCAGGACGACAAGGATGGCCGGGAAGATGAACAGAATCAGCGGCGCCATGAGCTTGACCGTCGTTTTCTGGGCGCGCTCCTCGGCGGCTTGGCGTCGCTTGACGCGCAGGGCCTCGGACTGATTGCGCAACGCTCGACCGATACTGGTGCCGAATCTCTCTGCCTGGTTGATCACGGCGCAAAGGGATCGGGCTTCATCGAGCGCGCATCGGGAGCCGAAGTTATCCAAAGCCTCGGCCCGCGGGATACCCATTTGTGACTCCATCGTCACGATCTGAAACTCTTCCGCGAGGATGGGATGGACTTTTTGCATTTCATCACCCACGCGCTGGAAGGCGGCATCGAGACCGAGACCCGCCTCGACCGAGATAACGAGCATGTCGAGGGCGTCGGGCAGGCCTTTTCGGATATGATCCGCGCGCTTGGAGATGGCCATGTTCAGCCAGATCTTCGGTGCAAGAAGACCGAAACCGGCAAGGGCCATGGTGATGCCCATACCGTTCAACAGTGTCGAGCCCTTCACCCACCAATAGGTGAGGCCCGCCAAGGCCATCAGAATCATCAGGATCGTCTTACTCGCCAGGAACATGGTCGGAGCGGTTTCACTCCGGATACCGGCTGTCGCGAGTTGCATGCGGAGTTTCGACATATCCTCGGCGTTGCCGGTCATCGCCGGGCGCACGGCAATGGGGGCGACCGTGTTCATGACCTTCTTGGCGACGGATTCCTTTGCCTGCTGCCGCAACGCACTTACGCCGTCCTGCGCCCGCTTGCCCGACACGCGCCGCTTGATGGCCTCGTTCTCGTCCTTCTTTGAAGGCCACAGCGCGTATGCAATCATCGCGACACTGGCCACGATCATGATGCCGATTAAATAGGTGCTCACCTGTCAAGCTCCGCAGACGACTACTCGTGCCCCACTCCGAATGTACCGGTCCGGCCCCAATGGCCTCGTGCGCCGCGCTAGACCTTGATGTTGACGATCCAGCGGATCATTGCGATTCCCATCAGCTGCATCCCGACGGCAACAAGGAGCATGATCTGCCCGCGGGGGTCCTCCAACAGGACGTTGGCGTAGTCCGGGTTCAGATAGAGCGAGCCGGCGAAGACGATCATGGGCAGCGCAAAGAGTACCCATCCGGACAGTCGGCCTTCGGCCGTCAGGCCCCGGACCAGACCCGCCAGCTCGATGCGCTGACGGATCACGCCGCTGATATTGTCGAGCACCTCGGCCAGGTCGCCGCCGGTCTGGCGCTGGATCCCGACGGCGGTCACGAAGAAGCGCACGTCAAGCGAATCGACGCGGTCGGCCATGGCCTGGAGTGCGTCCTCGATCTTGATCCCGAGGTTCTGCTCATGGTAGACCTGGCCGAACTCTTTGGAGATGGGTGGCGGCATCTGCTCGTGAATGAGTTGGATGGCGCCGGCAAGCGAGTGTCCCGCCCGAAGCGCCTGGCTCATCATGTCGAATACGTCGGGCAACTGGGTGTCCAGTTTCCTCATGCGACGGCCTCGCCGGAAGTTCAGCCACAAAAGGGGAAGCACGAATATGCCCGCTCCACTCGCAATCGACGTGAGCGGGCTCATCGCCATGACCAACATCCCCAAGGTCACCGCCAGCGCGGCACCGCCGAGGTTCATGAGTGTCTGTGACGCGGACCAGTCCAGATCCGCCTGATCGATCAGCGTCTGGAACTTCGGGATGAACTTGAACCTGCCCATCACGGAATCGGCGAACGACTTCTGAGCCCCAACCCCGCCGCGCCGGATGATCGTCAGGCTCGATCGCTCGCGCTTCGGACGATGCTCGCGCAGACGATCCTGCATCTTCTTGCGATTGACCGTTTTCGTCTCGGCGACGACCTGAAAGATACCGTAGAACAACAGCATCGACCCGATTGTCGGGAACGCGTAGACGAGCAACTCGGAGATATCGGCAAGCACAAACTGTGTGGCGACAGGACCCATGAGTCATTCCCCGGAGCGAGTAGGTCTACTCTCCTTCATCGGTCAGGAGCACCTGACGTTCAAACAGGCCCGGATTAACCAAGCAACCGGATGTCTTGATCCGTTCCAGGAACGACGGGCGAATGCCCGTGGCAACAAACTGACCATACGCCTTCCCGTGACCGGTCACGCCGAGTTGCTCGAACGAGAAGATGTCCTGCATGGTGATGACATCGCCCTCCATGCCCGTCACTTCGGTGATGTTGGTTACCTTTCGAGCACCTCCGGTCAACCGTTGGATCTGGACGATCAGGTTGATCGCGGACGCGAACTGCTGGCGAATCGCGCGAACCGGCAGCTCAAAACCGGCCATCATCACCATCGTCTCGACACGCGCTACGGTGTCTCGTGTGCTGTTGGCGTGAAGCGTGGTCAACGAGCCGTCGTGCCCCGTGTTCATGGCCTGGAGCATGTCGAGCGTTTCCGCGCCTCGACACTCGCCGACCACGATCCGGTCGGGCCGCATTCGCAGACTGTTGATCAACAGATCACGAATCGTGATGCGTCCCTTACCCTCGATATTGGCGGGTCGGGTTTCGAGGCGAACGACATGACGCTGCCGCAACTGAAGCTCGGCGGCATCCTCGATCGTCACGATCCTCTCCTTGGCTGGGATGAAACTCGACAGGTTGTTCAGCAGCGTTGTCTTGCCCGACCCGGTACCGCCGATGACAAGTATGTT
Organism: uncultured Phycisphaerales bacterium; assembly: GCA_965371725.1. Classification (GTDB taxonomy): domain Bacteria; phylum Planctomycetota; class Phycisphaerae; order UBA1845; family UBA1845; genus CBDUZO01. The sequence continues at coordinate 10,241 of CBDUZO010000009.1, read as the reverse complement.
GAGGTGGGATTTCACGCACGCATCGAGGAAGTCCCGCATATGCTGGGTGAGGGACTTGAAATTAATGTAGTCATCCCACGTAATCGGATCGGCCCCGAACCGACGAATGGACATTGACGCCCCGTCGATTGCCAGCGGCGGGATGACGGCGTTGACACGGCTTCCGTCCGCCAATCGGGCATCAACCAACGGGCACGTCTCGTCGCACCGCCTCCCCACGGCGCTGACGATCTTGTCAATCACGTGCATCAGGTGCGCATTGTCGCGGAACTGGATGTCGGCAATCTCGAGCTTGCCGTTACGCTCGACGTACACCTGCTTTGGACCGTTCACCAGAATGTCACTGATCGTCGGGTCCGCCAGGATGACCTCGAGCGGTCCAAGCCCGAACGTTTCATCCAGCACCTCGCTGATCAACCGCTGACGCTCGTTGAAGTTCAGCAGCGTGTTTTCCTGGTCAGCGAGCTGTGCGACGATTTCCTTGACCTGCTCACGCAGGGTTTCCTCATCGCCGACCATCCGCGTCAGATCGAGCTGATCGATCAGCTTACGGTGGAGGCGCATCTTGAGCGTGTTGAATTGCTCGATTTTCTCTTTGGAGACTTTGGCCTTGGCCGTGTTGCTGCGTGCCGGCGGGCTTGCCTGTCGTGCCGGTGCCTGCGTCTCACCCGCAGTCTGCGCGGGCGTTTTGGGCGCATTTCCCTGCGCGGGCTTCACGGCTGCGCCATTAGGTTGACGTTTCCCGAACATTCCTTACATCCGATGCAATTGGACTGATGAACCCCCGAACGCTATCGGACCGATCACTCATGCGGCGACGCACGCACCCGCACTGACACCCCATCCCCCGGATGGGGTCCGGTCAACTCCCCTGAAAGATCCGACCGATCAGACTCCTTTTACGCACATCCTTATCATCGGCGCCTGAATCGGGTGTGTGCAGCCGCTCGGCGATTTCCTGAATCGCCTGGCGGACCTTGCTTTTCGGACTGTGGGTTAGAAGCGGCTCACCAAGATTGATTGCGCCACTGATAGTCGGCCAATCGTCGGGGATCGCAGCGAACCTCGGAAGCCCGAGTGTCTGGGCCACGTCCTCAGACGATAAGTACCCGGCGTCCCGCCCCATGCGGTTGAACACGAGCTTGGTCCGATCCAGGTTATGCCCGGTTTCTCGCATACCCTCGAGGATTCGAGCGGCGCTTCGAACGCAGGGCACAAGCAATTGCAAGAGGAGCAGGTTAACGTCCGAGAAATCAAGCACGGACTTCGCCCGTGGGTCGCTACGGCCAGGACCGTCGCAGACGACGTAGTCGTTCATCTGAAGAAGGGTGGACAAGAGCCCCACACAGGAGGCGGCGGTCATCATTTCCGCTTCCGCCAAGCTTGAAGGACGGCTGAGGACGTAGACGCCCGTATCGTGCTTGACCAGAGCACGCTCGATTACCTGAGGCTCCAGTTGCTCCGGTGATTCACACAGATCGGCCAGCGTGTAGGTAGGCTCAACATCCATCACCGTTGCCACCTGTCCGAAGCGGTAGTCCAAATCGACGATCGTCACGCCGCCGTCGGAAATCGCCGCAAGCTCGACGGCAAGGTTCGTTGCGAGCGTTGTCCCTCCGACGCCGCCCGAGGCACCCATGACGGTGAAAAGCCTGCCCTGCGCGACGGCACCACTCCTTTGGCTCGCTACCTTCTCGATTGCCTCCGCCAGAGCTTTAGCCTCGATGGGCTTGGGAAGGAATTCCCTTGCGCCCATGCGCATGGTCTTGAGAATGAGCGGGCCGTCGGTGGATTCCGAGGTGGCGAAGATTGAAACGTTCGTATGGTTTTTGGCAACCTCGCCCATCACGGGCAGAACCGTGTCCGGGTGGGGATCAAGATTGACGAGCACAACGTCCGCGGGGAACTGGCTGACCGCCTGCTCGAGCATGGCGGGCTCATCTACGTCCGCCACGATCTTCGCGTGCGGGGATTGAAGGAGCAAGGCGCGCAGCTCAGCCGAGTAGCCCTCGTCGCGGTTTAGAACGATAAACCGTACGCTTCGCCCCATGGGTCCTGTCAACATTCCTTCGTGCCAACAGGCCGGAGGAGGGTGCGAAGGTTCCGACACCGGCCCCTGAAGGGGGTGACGGCTCGTGCAGACGCCACCCCCTCTCGCGGGGACTCCTACTCGATCAGCTCCACGGGGCGCGTGCCCCCGAGGCGCTCGAAGATCTCCGCGAGCTGTTGGCTATATTGATCGATCGAGCCTCCCGCGTGGAAGTGCTCTCCCTGTCCTATATCGGCAATTTGATCCATCAAGCTCTGGTTTGCCCCCGCTCCGACGCTGACGGCGAAGATTCGGATGCCCGCGTCTTTGGCCACCAGAGCCTGCTCAAGCGCGTAGGCGGCGCCACCGGTGTAGTTACCGGTCTGTCCGCTCTCCGTGACGTTGGCGTTGCCGTCCGTCAGCAGGATGATCATCTTGACGGACATGCCGCGGGCGCGGTCGCTTCCGAGTTCCTCGATCGCCCGCTCGATACCGCCGCCCATGTTCGTCCAGGTGTCGTAGTGGCCGGCCTGCATGTTCACGAGGCGATCCGCTACCTGGGTGTGATCGTGCGTCAGATCGACCTCGTGCCGCGCTATGGTCCCATAAATCTCGAGCGACAACTGGTCGTCGGTATCGAGATCGTCAACGAACTCGACCATCCAGTTGACGGCGTCTTTGACAGCCTGCATCGGCTGATGCGGGGTTCCGGCCAGGTCGGATGTCTGGTTGTGACCGGGCTTCTTCTCCAGCAGGTAGTTGACCAGCGTCTTGACACCGAACTTGTACTGGAAGTCCGAGTTTGCCCGGGCCATTTTCGAGTTGGACTTCCTGACGTAGTTGTAGATGTAGTCGTTCCAGGACCCGGACTCAAAGGGATAGTCCACCAACCACTCGGTTTCCCCGGAGCCGACCCAGTCGTTGCCGTTGCCGTCGTTGCGGTGCCCCGGCGGGATGGACTCCCAGAGCCCACCCTCGATGCCGCTGTCCCATCGAGCCAATCCGAGAGCGACGCTCACACGGTTGGTCCAGGCATACTGACCACCGGAGTCCTGGTCACCGTCATGGGCGTCAGCCATCAACGCGTCGATCTCGTCCGCCGAGTACCCAACGTTTTGATACCACGTGACGAGGTCGGCGTTATCCCAATCCTCATACCTCGGAAAGTGCATCAAGCCAGGATCGGTGGCGGGATCATATTCCTCATCAATCGTGTTGCCCCAGTAGTACATCCAGCCCCACGTGGGGCCTACCTGCCCGCCGCCATCCGGGTTGGCACCGGGATCAGGGTTCCCTCCCTGGTTTCCGGGGTGTCCCGGCCCCGTACCGGGGTCGTCGTTCGGGTTGTTCGGGTTTCCTGGTGGCGGTGGGTCAATACCATTCCCGACACCGTTGTTGCCCTTTGGAATCGGCAGGCCATCCCACACGTCGAACAAATTGATGTCGGTAATGTCGTAGCTGGCCAACTCGCTGTCGTCATTGTGGGAGGCCGACAGGTCTGCCACGACGGCAATGTCACGCGGAACCATGACCGCGATGGCCGAGGCAGCCATCTCGGTCGAGTCAAGACCGAAGGCCCGTGCGAACAGGAGTGGAACGGCGCCGTTTGCTGAATCCGACGTGTGACGCACCAGGACGCGCACGGCGTCCGGGAGAACCTCGGTAGGTTCGAAGTCATAGGTGCCGGTACCTGCATTGTAGGTCGCCCGGCCGAATATAACATCCGCCACCGGGTCGATCACCATGGTACGCCCCATGACACGGTTGCGCTCGGCGATTCCAATTGCCGCGTCGCGCGCCAGCTCCAGCACGTTGCCCTCTGTGTATTCTGAGAGTTTGGCTGCGGCGGCCAACGCGGAGGCGTCCGCCGTCCTTTGAAGATCGCCGCGTGTATTGTACATCACGCCGATATCAACGGTCAGAGCGGCAAACCCCAGCAAGACCACCATGAAAACGGCCACTTGCACGATGACCACCGCCCGCCTGCGGGGGTGGTGCGCCCTCCAAGAACCTATGCTCATTTTCTTTTCCCTCCGGACAAGCGAGGTCTCAGGAAAACTCTCGACCTCTCAGGGTGAACCTCAGGTCGAGACGGGCACCGGCACACACGCCGTGCCACCTTGTGACCTCATACAGAACCAACGTCACGCTCTTGGCATCATGGCGGCATGGTCACCCTCCTTTGCATGGCATCGTGACTGGCCCCGCCGGGATCACGACCAGCCCCGTCACGTGGGCCAACGTGTCCTGCCCGCCGACATCCTGACGAATGCGCATCATGGCATCGGTGGTGTAGGCGGAAGCACCCGCCAGAGTGGCTGCATCGGCGGCCCGCTGAAGGTCCGCGCGCGTGTTATACATGACGCCGACATCAACGGTCAGCGCGGCGAACCCTAGAATGACCACGGGGAACAGAAGGGCTTGCACCGCGACAATTCCGCGCGCGCGGTGACCCGCCACTCTGCCATTGCGATGAGTGTACATCTCTTCCCCACTCCTTGTCGACGCAGTGCGTCGTGCTTCCTCTCTCCTCCGCATGCGGCGTCCCGCTCTCACGTCCGTTCGAGCGCAAGACGCCACGCAGGCATCCGTGTGCCGCTATGTGCCCAGGGGCGCCGCGTGTCCCCACGGGCCGTGCAGCGAAAGCTCCTCAGGTTCCGACTTCAGGGCCGGCGGCCGATCACACTCATCAGCCGAGGCCTCCGAACCATTCTGATTGTCCTTCGGATCGGCACCGTCGAGCAGGCCGAGTGCGTACAGATCAAAGGCGTTGGGGTCGATTCGGCCCTCCATTGGCAAGCGGACCATCTGATGCGCATCCAGTGGTGCCACGATCTCAGGTGTCACGAAGATGACAAGCTCCGTCATCGACCGCCGGAAGTTCACTGAGCGGAACAGTGCGCCGAGAATCGGCAGGTCACCAAGGCCGGGAACCCGACTCGTCATCCCGCGAGTCTGCTCGCTCAACAACCCGGCGATGGCGATGGTCTGACCGCTGGCAAGTTCAACGGTCGTTTCGATGGACCGCGTCGTCAGCCCGGGAACCACGAAACCCTCGATCTGAATCGCCACCGATGTGTCAAGCTCCGACACCTCGGGTGCCACGCGCAGGCGGATCACCTGCTGCCCCTTGACCACCGGCGTGAAGTTCATGCGAACGCCGAATTCACGGAACTCGATCGTCACCTGCTGATTGCCTTGAGGAACGGGAATCGGGAATTCCCCACCCGCCAGAAACGTGGCGGTCTCACCACTGATGGCCACGAGGTTGGGCTCGGCGAGCACGGCCAGCAACGCGTTGTCCGCCATCGCCCGTATGAAGAGTTGGGCCTGGGCACGAGGGAAACCCAGGGAGATCGTCGAGTTCAGGTTGTTTGGAATGCCCCCCTCGCTCACGGCAAAGGGAATCCTCTGGTCCACCAGCGCATCGGCCACCGCCCCTATGGCGATCGGGTTGATCCCGCCAAGTTGGTTGATCAGGAACATATCCCGGACGTTATCACCCGCCAGGAACCCGTTGATACCGAGATCCCGCATCGCGCTGCGGCTCACCTCGGCCACCGTACACCGCAACAGCACCTGCTGCTCTCCGGCTACCTCCATGTGATTCTGCACCGTGGTGGTCGTTTCATCCCCCTGCGCCGGGAGAAACAGAGTCGCCAGCTCGACCATCCTCTCGGCTCGCTGAGCGCTGCTGACCGTCCCGGTCAGCAGAATATGTCCGCGCAGCGATGAGGCTTCCACGTTGGAGAGCGGGTCGATCGTGCGCAGCAGATCGTTCAACCGCTCGAGGTCCAGCTCGACCGTCACGTCAAACACATATTGCTGGTCATCCTTCCCCATCAGCACCACGCTCGTACGGCCGTAGTCCTGGCCGGTAAACAGCAGCCGGGTCGGGCTGATCACCTGCACATCCGTGATGTGTCTGGCGACCACATCCGCCCGCGCAATCTCGACGGTCGTCTCGACGGTGACGCCGCGGTTGAGCGGGACCGTGATGTGCGACGATCTGCTCGAAAGATCGAGAACCGTCGCCTGGAAGCCCTCCCCTTGCGGGGCGTCCTGACCGGCGGCTGTGACAGCCGTGAGGGCGACGACGCCCATCATCAGGATCAGGAGTTCCGCTCGTGTCACACGGTGACACTTCCCCGTTGGTAACGCCAGGCCTGGACGGCCTTTCATTGTCTTATTCAACATGGTGCTGCGCCTCCTCGTGGTGCTGCGCCGTTTGACTTATCGCATGCGATCCACTACTCGCCCTCGTTCGTATCCTCATCACCCGGCTCGTCATCATCGCGGGCCGGTGTGTCCTTCTTGGGCTTGCGGTTAGCCGCGTTCTCTTCTTTCTCCCCGAACATTTTCGACATTGACGGTTTTTTCGTCTGAGGGACGGCCAGTCCCTCGCTCACCCCGATAATGGTCGATGACTCGGCGTTCTCGAAAGCGACACGTTCGGCCTTCGGAGAAACGTTCCGGATGGTCGATCCGCGCCGGATCAGCACCGAGTAGGGCGGATCCGGCTCGGGCTCCGGTTCCGGCTCGGGGGCCACCATGACGACTCTCACGGGTGGCGCGGGTTCGGGCTTGGTCTCCGGTTTTTCGGCCTTGCGATCCCTGAGGTATTGGAACACGTCGTTCTCGTCGGCGGGTCCAACATGCTGACTCAAGCGGTCGTTGTCGCCGCGCATCGCCAATGTGATCTTGCCCCGCGTGGCAGCCAGATGCAGTTTCGGCACGTCCTCCTCATCGACCAGGAGGGTGGCTGACTTGGCGGGCTTGACCTTGCCTCCCGCCTCTCCCGGAGCGCCTGTCGTGTCGCGACCGATGGCAGCCACTTGAATGTTCTGGAGGATGACCTCGGCGATCGTCGTCTTCTTACGTTGACGTTCGCCCGTCTCGACGTCCATGACGACGATGACGTCCACATAGTCGCCGGGCTTGACCTGGAAGGCGACACCGGTCACCTCGTCGATCCTGACCGATACGGCCCGCTGACCCAGTGGAATACGGCCCACCATTCCGGATGACGTACCCTCCGGCGCGAGCATGGACTGCAGCACCGGCGCACGGCTTGGGATTGCCTTGGCTGTCACGCGATCGACGACGTCCTCCAGGCTGCCGACACGATCGCTTTCCGGAATCAGGTTTTTATCGGTCGTTGTGGCCAACTCGACCATCTCTTCTGTGATTTTCTCGTACGCGCCGATGTCGAGCTTGGCGCGCACAATCTGGATCTCGGTGGGAGCTTGCGTTCCCCCTTGAGCCTTCTTGATTGCGTCGACACCGAACTTGACGGCCAAAAGCCCGACACACAGGCCAAGAGCCAACGGAATGAACGCTTTGCCTCTCATTGATCAGCCCCTATCGCCACAGGCCTCTAGGTACTCAGGCGATCGAGGGGAGCAGGTCGACGGCATCTATGGCGGCGCCATCGACCCTGCGAATCCCCCGTCCGTCCTTTGGTCCGAATCCGTCTTGCTTATCGGAAGGTTCTGGGCGTGATTGGATATATCGGTCATGAATTTCTTGTGACCAACCGGACGCAGTCGCGGCCTCGGCGCAGGATCGGCGGTTCCTGCGCGGTCGGCGCGCGCCGGACGGCAGCGCCCGGGCGCCCAACCGGTTGCTGCCAGGCGCTTCCCCAATCCTGAAAACGGCGTCACCGTAACCCGCCACCACCTTCACACGATCCGGCGGAGGCTCCGTCGGGCCTGGCGGCCCTCAACTCCCGCACGCTTCTCGACGCATCGAAGCGCTTCCGACGAGGTTGTAGTCGTGTGTGCCGAAGAAGCCCCCAACCAACGACACGTCGTTATACGGAATCGAGATTTGTACGGTCTCCACGCAGTCGGGCTCCGCACCGTGAGTCAACGTAGTGCTGTAGCCCGAAATGTGTGCCGCCAGGAGTGCCGAGTCGACAATGGCATTCACCTCCGCCTCCGTAGACGTCGAGATAATCGCCCGGCGGGCCCCTTCGCGGGCTGCGTGCTGGAGTGTCTGGCGAACCCCGAACACCCAACCGTACTCAATGATCCCAAACAGGATCGTCAACAACAGCGGCAACACGACGGCAAACTCGACGATAGCACCGGCGCGCCTGCGCCGGTCCGAGCGTTGTCTGCGGGCTTGTGTAATCCAGCGCCTCATGTCAGATCCCCCACCATCCGAACATTCTCGCGGCCAGGATCACGAGCGTACCGGCGGTAAGCGGTACCCCATAGGGCAACAGCTGAGAGGTCTGCCCGAAGCTCTTGGCCGAACCGAATTCACTGAACAACGTCTGCGTATTGGAACACTTGGCCATGATGACGGTCATGTTCGCCCACGCCTTCGTCAGGCGCCCCGTAAAGACGATCATCACGACGGCTGTGACACCGCCGATCAGAGCACCCAGCGCAAAGGAATAGAGCGTCAGCGCAGGCCCGAGCCAGACGCCGATCGCTGCCATGAGCTTGACATCACCGGCACCCATCCCGTGCATCATCCAGGGGATGATCAGCAGGCCGAACCCGGTCAACAACCCGAGCAGACCCGCGGTCAGTCCGGTGGTCCCGAAATACGCTGCCTGAACGACGAAACCGGCAATGATCAAGGAAAGATTAAGCCAGTTGGGAACGCGTCGCTGCGAGTAATCGATCCAGGAGGCCAGCAGAATCCCAGGCACCAACACCGCGCACGTTACGTGCCAAAAACCGAGTTCCATCGCAGTACACTCCATACGTCTCAAACGCCGGTCGCGGGATTGCCCGCCCCATACCGCTCCACGCTGATCCGCCGGCGCGGGCACCTCTCGGCACCAGGGCATGTCCATTCGCCTAGGGGCCGAAAAGGCGGTGGGCGCCGCCGTTTTGGCAGCGCCCACCAACCCAGAACGGCTCCAAGTCTCAGCCCACCGACAGTGCCGGCGGGCCGAATCGCCGGGGAACCCCGCGCCGTCCGTCAATCCAAGGGCGCCAGGCTACGACACGCAGGTCAGACCGGCACCGGTTCGGGCAGACGGAGACGCCCCCGGTATGGCCCGGGCATTAGCCCGGATCGACAGCAGACAGGTTCGTGTCGACATTCGTGAAGATGTCGTTCACGGTGCTACCCAACCCCGTAATCGCGCCAAGGGCAACGATGATAATCAGCGCGAGCATCACGGCATACTCAGTCGCTGTGGGGCCATCCTCGGACTTCAGGAAGTTCTTTGCACGCGTCAGGAAGGTATTCATTCTATCTGTCTCCTCTCCCAAATGGCGGCTGCCGAATCGACAGCCTCACTCTGTTTTTCGAAGGTCATGCAGGCGCAAGCCGCGCCCGCCCCTCCAAGTATGCGGCTCGTACCTCCTGGGGGTCACGAGCATAGGTGATAAGCGTTCTTCATTCCACCATGCGTTGGCCTGTCAACTGAGAGGAACGGACGCGAACTGCATTCGTTCCCACGGGAGTGGCATGAGACAGGTGCGCTCATTTCCCTCCCCTTCAGGAGACAACGCCAATGCGCTATCAACTCCACCATATCGAATCTAAGAAACAAACCCCATGTGGGCAAACGACTTTGCAGGAAAAAAATGCGCTGCCCCTGAATGTGCCATGCTGTGGCACTATTATGGGGCTCACATCGCCAGCGTCGGTTGCTCGCTCGCACAAGCACGCGTGACCGACTACGCCGACTCCGATTCCCCTGCAGCTCTCCCCCGGGGAAACCGCCCGGCCAGGGCCGTTACCGTTTTCGTGCAGCGGTGTCTTGCGTGCAGACAGCGTGTTCTCCTCGGGAAATCCACGCGGACCTCAAGTCCGCAGCTGGCTACACCAGGACGGAAGACGCTCCAGCTAGATCAATCCTGCGGCCTCGGCGATCGCGCTGTAGATACTGCTGACACGATCCCCGAAGGCGGACATCGTCGATATCACGGCGATGCAGATCACCGCAATCAACACGGCGTACTCGGTGGCCGTGGGACCATCCTCGTCACACAACAGCCTCTTGACACTTGTCTGCAGCGAGTTCATCACCCACTCCTTGTCCACACCGAGGGCCCGGGCACGCCTCCGCGCGGACCCTCCCCCAACAACCCCGTGTCCTACTGTTCACCATCCAATACGATTTGCCCGGGTGCAAGGGGAAGTATGCTTGTTTTGTGGTGCCGCGGACGCGAGTGATCCTAGTGCCGCTTCAACAAAGGTTGTTCCGCTTTCTTCCCCCCTTACCAAGGGGGGATTGAGGGGG
>CBDUZO010000008.1:0-70371 GCA_965371725.1 uncultured Phycisphaerales bacterium | reverse complement strand
AACACGCGAGCCAAGATAACCGACCCGTCAAGAATGGTCGTGGTGGGCGCTTACGTTCGAGCAGCCATCGCCATCCGAGTCACGAACGTTCGCTGGATTGTCCGATGGGTCCCAGGGGTCCGTTCCAGGAGCGGAGTCAATCTCCTCGGAATCAGAGTAGCCGTCACCATCGGAGTCGAGTGGCTCCTCGGATTGAGCCACGATTGGTCCCTCGTCGGCAGAAACCGAATCATCGGGCTGATTCGAGTCGCCGCCAACGCTGGGTATCGGTGTACCGGCCTGAGGATCCGCGAGGTTGTTGCCGCACCCCACGACGAAAGATGCGACCAACCCAGTGATGCACAGTATGGGCGTGAACAGGCTAGACCTCATCATGGGCCTCTCTATCGCTTGGACGACTACTGCCTGCGACATTTCGATCGAGTCGCAATTGAGAATACAAGGACGCCAGTATGACGCAACGGCGCATCCGATTCAACCACTCCTGCCACTGGCGTGAAGGTCGCGGCGGAGGCGTGAAGGCCCTACAAGCCCTGAAGGACGCCAAGAAGGCCGCTGAGGCAGCGCCAGCGCCTCCGGCGCCAGTTTCCAAGCCCGAACCCACCAGGCGCAAGCCTCGGGGCTTAAAACCGAAACAGGACCCGAAGTACCCGATGAATAGGTTCTTCTACCGAGAGAACCACGAGTCACGCTGCTCGAGTACCTGGAGCTCAGGGGCATGTCGATGCGCCACGTTGCCCGATGCGCTGGCGTCGACGTGGGAGCCATCCACAAGTACTGCCACAACAAGGCGCTTCCGAACGTGCTGATCGCTCAACGGGTGGCGCACGTGATGAGGACGTCGGTAGGGCACTCGAAACGACACCGCCGGGCGAGACCCACTGGAGTACGCGATCCATGGCCAAAGCCCAGAAGATCAGCAGAATGGCCGTTCAGCGCATCTGGAACACTTGTGAGTTGAACCCCCATCTTGTGGAAACCTTCAAACTCAGCAAGGATCCTCGATTCGTTGAGAAACTCACGGATGTTGTCGGCCTTTACCTTGACCCTCCTGATCGTGCGCTGGTGTTGTGCGTAGACGAGAAGAGTCAGATTCAAGCACTCGAACGAACTCAACCCCTGCTTCCCCTAGCCGCCCTCCCTACCGCGAAGCGGTTTAGTTCAACGCAGAGGATTTTATGCGGAGTGTCCTCTGTGACCGCGGGGTGGCCGGACGAGCTTCCGGGCACTTCGCATAAAATTGGTTGAACTATACCGCTGGTCGGACGCCGTTTGGCTATGGGGATTGAATCCATCGTACAGTGGCTACAGGAAATCGTCGAGGACGCTGGACACCGGCTCGTATCGGCCGCAGTCGTTTTCCTCGTAGAGAAGTTGCTCGAAGATATTGAGATCGTCGAACGCCGACTCCGAAATCGTGTCCTCACCGAAGCAGTCGGACACCATTGGGCCGACCAGCTCGCTCACCGGACAACCTTGAAACACAACTGAGCCCGCTCCGAGCATCATCGCGAGCGACGTACTCCGAATCCGTCTCATGCTCATGGTCACTTCCTCCATAAATGGGTTGGCCTAATTCATGGCTCCGTCCGCTCTACCCAGAACGGCTCCACGGAACAGAATTGCACGCGAAAGTGCTTGACAGTCTCGAATCGCCATATCATATTGCGAATGATGGTTCACGCTCCTCAGGTGTCAAGGTGCTCAACCGAGGAAAATGAGCCCTCACGAAGGAAAGGCTCCCAACGATGGCGAAAACATCACGGAGACAACGCGAAGAAGAGCGTCATCGGCGAGAGGTGCTTGAAGCTGCGCTTAACCTCTTTTCTCGCAAGGGATTCGAGCGAACAACTATGGCCGAGATCGCCGAGCAGGCCGAGTTCGCCGTCGGCACGCTGTATAAGCTCTTCGAGGACAAGGAAGCGCTTTACCGCGCCCTCATTCTGGACACCATGCGGGATTTCGAGCGGGAGCTGAACGCGGCCCTCAAAGCGCCGGGCACCGAATCCGAGAAGCTGGATCGCTACATTGAGGCCAAGGCGGCCTTGTTCGTGCAGCACCTTCCGACCGCGCGCCTGTATTTCGCGCAAACCGCCGGTACCGCCTTCTTGCCGATGGCCGGGCTGGATCGTGATGCTCGCGCGATCTACGAGAAGGTGCTTGGTTCGCTGGAAACCGTTTTCCGCAACGGCATTCGGAAGAAACTGCTTGCGAACATGGACCCGAGAATGCTGGTCCTTGGACTGGAGGGATTGACCAACGCGTTCCTGGCCGAACTGGTTGAGCGGCCGGACGACTTCTCCGCCGAAACGATGGCAGACTTGACGAAGACTCTCTTCTTCGAACGGATTCGCCTGAAGGCGAAGTAACGCCGAAATGGTTGCGGGAGGGCGACAAGCGGAGCGGCGATTCCGTCTGCTTGACACCATTGGGCAGATATCGCCAAATGCCGGCGGCGCTTTGGCGCTGCGAGAGATCACCCAATGAGACGAGATCCTTTGTGCTCGGTGAACACGAAACTCAAGTCGGCCAAGAAAGTCGGCCTTGCCCTGGGCAGCGGTTCCGCGCGCGGCTGGTCCCATATCGGAGTGATTCGGGCCCTTGCTGAAGCAGGGATCCGCATACACTGCGTGGCTGGCACGAGCATTGGCGCCGTGGTCGGGGCCGTTTTCGCATCGGGTAAGCTCGATGCGTTTGAAGAAATCGTGATCGGGTTTGACTGGAAGCAGGTTGCCCGTTTCTTCGATGTCGTCTTTCCCAAATCGGGCCTCATCGACGGCAAGAAGGTAGCTGATTTCGTTCGTGGCCACGTACGGGGAGAGAACATCGAAGACTTGCCCATCCCCTTCATCGCTGTAGCGACCGACCTGGCCACGGGGCGTGAAGTCATCATTCAGGACGGCGACCTCATCGAGGCGATTCGCGCCAGCATCTCTGTTCCCGGCATCTTCACGCCGGTTAGAAAGAACGGAACCGTCTTGGTCGATGGCGGACTGGTCAACCCCGTGCCCGTGAGTGTTGTGAGGGAAATGGGGGCAGACTTTGTCATAGCTATTGACCTGAACCATGACGTCGTTGCGAAGAAGGGGGTCGGCAGGTCCTTGGCCGCGAATTCGAGCGGTGGCGACCCTGCAAACGAGTTTGGATGGGGGTCAGGAAAAGCGGGCAAGATCGTGGACACTTTAGGCAAAAGCCTGGGGATGTCAGAGTCCCGCGTTTTGTTGCAGCTAAGCGCATGGATGACCAAGGATGATCCGCTGCCGAACATCTTTGAGGTGTTGGGCTCGTCGATCAACATCATGGAAAGCCAGATCACGGCTACCAAGCTAAAGACTGACCCGCCCGACCTTCTCATTCAGCCGAATTTGGGGCACATCAGATTCCTGGAATTCAATCGTGCCCAAGAGGGAATCGCCGAAGGGTATCGGGCAACAAACGCCTGCCTCCACTCGCTCAAACGTCGGTGAACCGGGCTCCGGCACCGTCCTGAGAGCCGCCGGGCGACCGCCCGGTCCGGCGAGCACATGTCCATTGGGCCGTGTCCCCAGAATGCGTTCGGCGTGCTGATCTGCCAGACCCCTGGTCCGTCTGGGAGGCCGGGACCACGCTCCGTGACACGCTCGACGAAATAAAAATGTGAATGGTTCTTGACGAGGGCGAATTCGCGTGTTATATTCTGAATAGAGATTCATAACCTGGGCGACGATTCTCAGAAAGCAATGATTGCTCATGGTAAAGGGGCGTGAAATGGCCGCGAAGCTATCACGTAAAGAACGGGAGCGCGAGCGGCACCGGCGAGAGATCCTGGCGGCTGCGCTTAACCTCTTTTCCCATAAGGGGTTCCAGAAAACCACCATGGCCGAGATCGCCGAGCAGGCCGAGTTTGCCGTGGGAACGCTCTACAAGTTCTTTAAGGACAAGAAGTCCCTGTACCGCAGTTTGATCCTCGAAACGGTGAGCGAGTTCGAGCAAGCGTGGACGGCGGCCCTCAAGGCACCAGGGACCGAAATCGAGCGGATAGCCCACTACATCGACACGAAAGCGTCGCTGTTTGCGAAGCGCCTTCCTACCGCCCGGATGTATTTCACGCAGACCTCGGGCGCATTTCTCCAGCCGGCGGCCGGTCTCGATCGGGAGGCCCGCGCAATGTACCAGCGGGCGCTCCGTGCGCTGGAGGCCGTCCTTCGCAGTGGCATCCGCAACGGGCTGTTTGTAAAGGCCGACCCGAAGATCCTCGCGTTGAGTCTGGAAGGATTGAGCAACGCTCTTCTGTCCAAGCTCATCGAGCGGCCGGACAGTACTACGCCAGAGGAGATAGCTGAGCACGCCAAACGGTTGTTCTTTCGTTCGGTCTGCCTGGAACCGTATGTGGCGTAAAGGCAAGAAGAGTAAAGCAACTTCAAGGAGAGAACGTCATGAGCGAAGAAACGAAAGGCATCTACGACAAGATCAAACAGGCCGTATCAGAGGAGATGATTCAGGGCAAGGCGACGCCGGAACGCATCCGTGCGGTGGTGGCAGAGGGCGTAACCACGGCGATGCGTGAAGGCAAGATCGGCGCCAGTGAAGCAGCGACGCATGGGCGCGAGGCGCTTAGAGCGGTGACCGATGCGGCGCGCGAAGTCGGAGGCGACGTCCGTCAGAGTGCCGGCGCGGCGGTAGCCGGCGTGGCCGAGGGTATTCGACTGACCGGTGCGGATGCTTATGCGTCGCTCACCTCCAAGGTTGAGGAAGTCGCACAAGGCGCAGAGAAACGTGAGGAGGCGTTGCATGACGACTTGCGTGCGGCGCTTGAGGCCGCCCGGAGCGAGGCGGACAGCCTGGGCACCGACGTGCGGCAAACGGTCGAAGAGGCCGTGGTGAAGGCCAAGCTGGCCAGCCTCGATGCGTTGCGGCAGACCCAGCAAGCCACACGCCACGCGGTGGACAAAGCGATCGCCAAAGGAGAGGCGGTAGAAGAGACGGTCGAGCGGATTACGCAGGAGGCGACTACGCGTGCGTTGCAGGAGGGCAGTCTGACTGCCGAACGAGTCCAGCGGGTGACTCAGGAAGTTGTCGAGGGAACGATGGAGGCAGCGGAGGCTTCCGGCTCGAAAGTGAAGGAAATCACCGGCGCGGCACTAAAAGGAAGCAAAGCGGCCCTGGACGACGTTGCCGAGGCAACGCGCCAGAAGCTGGCCGCGGCAGGGAAGAAGGGTTCCGAGTTTGCCAAGGGCGATCTGCGTCGCACGTATGAGGATTTGGAAGTATTGGAAGAGTTGTTTCTCGATACGCTGTCAGGCCTTGCCGACGGCGCCAGCGGCTTGGCTCGAGAAGCCGTCGAAGAAATGAAGGCATCGGGAAAGCAGACCCTGGTGAAGGGTCAGGAGCGTTCGCGCCGCCTTGGAGAAAGGGCTGCCAGCGCCATTGGGAAAGCGTCCCAATCAGCCGTACACAAGGCCGGTGAATTGACTCGCGAGGCCGCCAGCGCCGCGGCGGACGAGGCCCGCGAACTGGGGTCAGGCCTGCTCGCGATGGCCAAAGGGGCGGCTAAAGGAGCGGCAAGTGGGATGGTGCACGGAGTCAAAGATGCGTTGCGCGAGAGAGCACAGGCAGATCAGTCAGCAGAGAACAAAGACGAAGATGCACCGGAAGCATAAGGTAAGGATACTCGATGTGGATATGGCCAGGACTATGAACGGATTACGGGCCGCATCTGGGACCAACAATACGTGTGCGGACGTATGACTTCCCCGGGATTGGACAAAGCGACAGCCTGACCGGAAGGGGCCGAGCATGGTGGCGCGGTAGGGACAAGACGGCCAGCCGGAGTAAGACAAAGGACAGGCAAATGCTGAATGAACAGTCATTCAAACAAATGGAAGATTTGCTCAAGAAAACTCACCAGCTCATAACCAAGGTTCAGGAGCAGAACCAAAGGTGGCCTGGCACCGGCGCCTTCGAGAAAGATGTGGATGACGCCATAGCGTTGCTCCAGAGAACAGAACAGGCTCTCTGGGAACTCGCTGCGGTGTCTGTTGAAAGCCTGAGCGAGCCACTAGAGCCAGGCCATGACAGCGAGATTCGGGAAGCCCTCCGCGAGGAATACGCTCTCATAAGCCGCTTGTACGATGACGTCAGAAGAGCGCATGAGGCCGTGGAGAAAGGCAGAAGTCAGAACGAGGCTATCAGACAGACCGAGATTCATATTAGACAGTTTGCCTCGCAGTTCAAGCGAACGCGGGATCGACTGTTGGAGTTGACTCGTTTGGCCCAAGCGAAGTCGGGCTGATTCAGATTGAAACGGCAGCGGATGCGTACGATCACCCAAGATGGTGATTAACGAGCCCGGTGATGTATGTGAAAAGGAGACACAAGCGATGTTGGATGCACTGAAGCGACTGGGCATGATGGGAGTCGGGGCGATTTCGATGGTTGAGGACGAAGTTAAAACGGCAATCGCTGAGCTTCGTCACAAGGGGGAACTCAGCGAAGAGGAGGGCCAGAAGGTGATGACTGAATGGCGCGAACGTGTCGCCTTGAACCAGAAGGAAGTAAAGGAACTCGTGGCCAAGACGGTGCAGGACGCGTTGAAGACTGCGGGATCGCCGAGCCGTGAGGAGTTCGACGGGCTGGCTGACCGCGTAGGCAAGTTGGAGAGCGGGCTCGGCAAGGAGCAGCATTGATGGCGGGGATTGCTCGCATCACGCGGGGCATCCGGAACGCCAAAAGACTCGCTGAGATCGTACGCGTGCTCGCCCGGCATGGCTTCGGCGAGGTCGTGACGCGTCTGCATCTGCTCGATGCGATGCCGGCCCGGTTGACCGCTGGGCTAAGGTTGACGCCGGACTCGGCGAGAGCCCAATCGTCGCGTGGCGAGCGGTTGCGGGCCGTGCTTATCGAGCTCGGACCAACCTATGTCAAACTCGGCCAGGTGCTCAGTACGCGGCCCGACCTGATTCCGCCAGACATCTGTGCCGACCTGGAAACGCTGCAAGATCGCGTTCCGCCTGTCTCGAACGAAGAGGCAGCGCAGGTAATCCTAGCCGAGCTTGGGCGCGACCCTGCGGAAGCATTCGGGAGTTTCGACGAGACGCCGATAGCGTCCGCCTCGATCAGCCAAGTGCATCGCGCCACATTGAAGGATGGCACGGAGGTTGCGGTAAAGGTCCAGAGGCCGGGTATCGCTTCACTCATCGAGTCTGACACGGAATTGCTCGGATCGATTGCCGAATGGCTTGTCGAGCGCGGAATCGACACGCCGGGTTTCGACCCAGTGGGGACTGTGGAAGAGTTCTCACGCTCGGTGCGGCGGGAACTGGATTTCGTCCACGAAGCCCGGACGTTGGAGCGCTTCATCCGTAACTTCGACGGCTCCGACATAGTCCATTTCCCGACGGTCTACTCTGATCTGAGTACGCCGCGTGTCCTGACCATGGAGTGGATCGCCGGGATCTCTCTGCGAGATATGGACAAGCTGCGTCGGGACGGCCACGATTTTGCGAGCATCGCGCACAACGGTGTGGAGGTTGTCCTCAAGCAAGTATTCGAGCACGGTCTGTTCCACGGCGACCCACACCCCGGAAATATCTTCGTCCTTCCGGGTGACGTGATTTGCCTTATCGACTGCGGGATGGTCGGACAGTTGATGCCCGACGACACCGAACGCTTCGCCGATCTGCTGCTCGCGGTTTTCCGCAAGGATACCTCCCAGGCCACGTCGGCCGTTCTGGAACTGGCGCAGACGACGGGCGGCGTCAACCGCAAGGCCTTGGAACGCGACATCCACGAGTTCATCGAATCCGACGCCGAGCGAATGATGGAAGGACTTGCATTCGGCGAAGCGCTGAATCGCGTGGTCGGCATCCTCCAGCAACACGGGCTTGTACTGCCACCCAGGTATACGCTTCTAAT
This sequence comes from uncultured Phycisphaerales bacterium, assembly GCA_965371725.1. Lineage (GTDB taxonomy): Bacteria > Planctomycetota > Phycisphaerae > UBA1845 > UBA1845 > CBDUZO01. The sequence goes on along the minus strand of CBDUZO010000008.1, from coordinate 62,478 downwards.
CAAGGCTCTGGCCACGATAGAACAGGTTGGCCGCAATTTGGACCCAAGCCTCGATATCGCGTCGCAGATACGGCCGTATGTCGAGGAACTGCTGAAACGCCGGTATTCCGCTCGTCGTGTTGTGAGTGACGTGTCAGCGGCGCTGTGGGATATGGTCAGGCTTGGGCGATCGCTGCCCAGTGATGTTCGTGAACTTGTTTCATCCTTCAGGGGCGGAGGCTTTAAGATCACGGTTCGCCGAGAGGACATTCGTCGCCTAACGGACTCGCACGAACGATCCGCGAACCGCCTCACGTTTGGGATGATCGTCGGCGCGCTGATTGTCGGCTCATCCTTACTCATGCGAATCTCCGGCGGTCCGACGTTTCTCGGTCTGCCCGTCATTGGTTTTGCCGGTTACCTCGTAGCGGCCATTCTCGGGTTAGCAATGGTATTCTCAATGTGGCGATCACGGAGGCTGTAGCACAGTGACGAACCGAAGCGTAGTCGCCAAACGCCGAGCCAGCCCGACCACACGCCATGCGAGGCTCGTTTGCCTGGGCATAGCGGCTTGTTCTGTGTATTTGTTGACAGGTTGCGTGCAACCGGACCGGCGCGTACCGGTAGCAGAGCTGCGTTCGCGCATCCTGCCGCCCACGACTGAACCGGCGCCACCGCAGCCCGGCGCTTCCCGCAGCCCAATAGCAGCACATGCTTGGCAGCCCGAGCATCCGATCACGCTCGATGAGGCGATCGAGATCGCCTACCAGGAAAGCCCGGTCTTGCGAATTGCCGAGGAAGCGATCGAAGAAGCCCGAGCGGGCAAGGTCATTGCCCGGTCGGCGTTCCTGCCCTATGCGGCGGCTGCGTATGGCTACAACTGGCGAGACCGTCAACCGGGCTTCATCACGCGTAGTCTTCCTATCCACATTCCTGTGGAGAGCGGAGAAAAGCAGTTCCAACAGGCTGAGCTCCATGTGCAAATGACCATCTGGGATTTCGGCCGGTCGTTGGGCCGGTATGAACAGGCGAGACTCGGGGTGGATATCGCACAACTCCAGTATCAGAGGTTACGGGAGACGATCGCTTTTCAGGTGACGGAATCCTATTTCGCCGTTCTTCGCGGCCAGAAGGCCCACATCATCGCCCACGATGCGGTGAACCAGGCCGAATCGCACCTGAAGACCGTGCGGAGTTTCTTCCGCCAAGGAGTTGTGGACAAGAACGACGTTCTTCGAGCCGAGGTTCAAGTCGCAGAGACCCGTCAAGGCTTGGTTAGCGCGGGAAACGTCGTCGAGGTGACCGTCGCAGCGCTGAATCGAGTGCTGGGCATCAACGTCAATCATCCCACCGAAATCATCGACGTTGAATCTCGGCCTCCCTTCGCGCGTCCATTCGTGGAGTGTCTTGAACTGGCGGTAGAGAACCGCCGGGAGTTTCAGGTGGTGCAGAAATCGGTTCTCTCTGCCCAGCACGGGTTGTCGGCGACGCAGGCGGAGCATCTTCCACGAATCTTCGTTGCGGGGTCGGCCAGTCACTTAGAGGACGATTTCCAGTTGGAGAAGACGTTGCTCACTGGAACGGTCGGGATTCAAATCGACCTCTTTACCGGAGGACGGCAAACCGGTGAAACGCAGGCGGCTCAGGCGCGTGTACGCAGTGCAATCGAGATGGCCAAGCAGGTCTGCGACGGCATCGCCTTTGAGGTCAAGCAGGCGCACTTGGCGATCAACGAAGCGAGGGAGCGAATCGTTCTTTCAGAAAGCGCAGTTGCTCAGGCGGGTGAAAACCTGCGGCTCATCAACAACAAGTACGCCCAGACGGCAGCGACGCCAACCGACGTGGTGGACGCTGAAACGCTCGTGACCCGCGCGCGGCAGAACTACTACGCGGCCGTGTATGACTATCTGGTCGCGCTGCGGCGGCTCGACTACGCCGTCGGAGCGGCTGTGTCCGAATGGACATCGGCGGCGTTGCCATCGGCGACTGAGGCCGCAGACGCCAGCACGTCCGAGGTCTCAAACGCAAACGCTCTGACGCAGGAGAATTAGGCACATGGCAAAGGAAGCACCCGACAAACCTCGGAAGCACGAATGGTCGTGGAAACGAATCATCCAGGTCGTACTTCTGGTTGCTGCGCTTCTGGTCCTCGTGCCCCTTGGCGCGCGTTGGCTGCATTACCGCTTCACGCACTCGATCACCGACAACGCGTTCGTCGAATCCGATTTGGTCAACGTTGCTCCGTTGGTTGCCGGTCACATCGCGGAGATGCTCGTAGACGACGGCGACGCGGTGCAAACAGGACAGCTTCTTGCGCGGATCGACGAAACCGACTATCGCCGACAGGTTGAACTCGCGCAGGCTGGCGTGGAAGTGACTGTCAGAGACCGTGCGAAGGCCGTCGTCACTGCTGAGCGCTCGGCGAAGGAACTCGATGTGAAGATCGCGATCGCCGAGCGGGACTTGGCGATTGCCGAGGACAGTTACCAGAAAGCCCAGAATTTCCTGGAGTTGACCACACGAAACATCGAGGAAGGCATCAGGGCGGCAACAGACGGGGTGAGGTCCGCCCAGGCCACCCTGGACAAAGCCAAGCAGGATTACGATCGATTCACCAAGCTGTTCGAGGAAGAATCCGTACCCAAGGCCAAACTTGACGCCGCCACCATGGCGTACAAAACCGCTCAGGCCAACCTGGAGATCACGCTGGCGAAGTTGGCGCAGGCCGAAGCTGCCCGCAGTCGAATCGAGATTGCCGGGCATGACTTGCAGTCGGCAGAGCACGGGGTTGAGAGGGCACGCAAGTCGCTCGAACTGGCCCGGCTGGGACATCTGGAGGTCGAAGAAGATGAAAAGGAAATCGAGCTGTTAGCCGCTGAGGTCGAAGCGGCGCGCAAGGCGCTCGATGTAGCCGAGACGAATCTTGAACACACACGAATCCTGGCGCCGTTTGACGGCGTGGTGGCCAAGAAGTTTCTGAACGCGGGCGGCTTCGTTTCGCCGGGCTATCCGGTCGTGAGCATCTACGATCCGGAGAACCTCTATGTCACCGCCAACCTGGAGGAAACCAAGCTCGAAGGGGTGGCCGTCGGCAATGGCGTTGACCTGGACGCGGATGCGTTCAACCCGCGTTTTCGCGGCAAGGTCATCAAAATCGGTAAAGCCACTGGGGCAAACTTCGCCCTCATTCCGCGAGACAATTCCGCCGGCGAGTTCACAAAGGTCGTCCAACGCGTCCCCATCAAGATCGCGATCCAACGAGACGATCGCTGGTCTAAGCTCAGGCCGGGGCTGTCCGTCACTGTCGGCATCGAGCATAGCGAGGGCGAATGATGGCCGACGAGCCGCAGTATCCCCGAGTCCTCGGCATCCAGTATAAGTGGGTGGCGGCCGTCATCGTCATGATCGGCACGTTCATGACGCTGCTCGACACGACCATCGTCAATATCACTCTGCCGAAGATGATGGCCGAACTCAACACGGACACCTTCGGCGTTCAATGGGTTGTCATCACCTACCTGATCGGGGCGGCCATCTCGATGACGACGGTCACCTGGTTGGGGGCGAAGATCGGGCACAAGAAGACATACATTGCAGGATTGCTCCTGTTCACGCTCTCCAGCGCTCTCTGCGGCCAAGCCTGGAGCCTGGATTCGATGAACACCGCCCGGCTTATCCAGGGATTCGGAGAGGGGCTAGTTGTGACCATCTCCTTGACCATTCTTTACGAAGTGTTCCCGGAGAAAGAACACGGTTTGGCGATTGGCATCTACGGTTTGGGCGCCAGCTTTGCTCCTGCGATGGGACCGACGCTCGGCGGACTCCTGACCGAGCATCTTTCCTGGCGGTGGATTTTCTACGTGAACCTGCCCGTCGGCGCGATCGGTCTGCTACTGGCGATCTTCATGCTCCGCCGCTCCAAGCCCGCCGGCGAGACCGTCAAGGCGTTCGACGGCGTTGGCTTCGGAATCATGGTGGTCTGGGTTTCCTCGCTGATCGTATTTCTGGCGAAGGGACAGGAGTGGGGCTGGGGCTATTCCGATGCCATCGTCGCGCTGGTTGCCCTCTTTGTCGTAAGCTTCCCGGCGTACGTCTTGTGGGAACTGCGCACCCGCTCGCCACTTACGCAGGTGCGATTCTTCCGGTTTCCCACGTTCGCGCTCGCCATCACGATCACGCTGCTGTTCAGCATGACGATGTACGGGGCCTTCTTCCTGCTACCGCTGTATATGGAGCGGCTTCGGCTCTATCCGACGCTGACCGCCGGTTTGGTTCTCCTGCCGGGCTCGATCGTCATGGGCGTGTCGGTGATCGTCGGCGGCCTGCTTGCGGACAGGTGGGACGCGAAGAAGACGCTCTTTCTCGGAATGGTCGGGCTTGTGCTCACCACCTGGCACTTTTCGACCTTGGACCTGTACACGGATAAGTACGTCGTGGCGCTGGACTTTGCCATCTGGGCCGCGATGGTAGGACTGATTTACCCTGCCGCCACGATCATTGCCTTCAGCGTCCTGAAGCCGCACGAGATCAACATGGGGTCCAGCATTCAGAATGCCACCCGGCTGATTGCCGGCAGCATCGGCACTTCGATTGCCGTCACCATGCTGGAGCGACGGTCGGATGCCTTCTTCGACGCCCTTAGCCAGAAGCTCACCTACGCTAGCCCGGCGCTGCCGGCGTTTTCCGGCAAGCTGCCAGCGTACTTCGCGCGAGCGGGCGTGGACCCCGCCACCGCGCAACAAAAGGCCAGCGCGCTGATGGAGATGCACATCCAGGCCAACGCGACCGCGTACGGTTTCCAAAGCGCCTTTGTGTATCTAGCGATCTTCTCGGTGGTCGGCACGGTGCTGGTCCTGGGCATCAAGCATAGGAAGCGTGCCGGCATGAAAGTCGCCTTGCATTGAACACGTGGGATTGCCGCGACCGCAGCCGGCACGGAGGCGAACGCAACAGAAGCCTGATACCCGGACGGGATAGCCCTGCTCCGTCGCGCGGGCTGTCCGTCCGATAAGCACCGACCGCCCCAGTGCTGGCCGCGGAACGATTCTGCAGGCGCCGTCACCGCGGTAGAATCGGCCCGGTGAACGATGAAGCCCGAGTCCGGGCGGATGTGGAGTGGTCGATCATGGTCAGCCTCGGTGGTCTGTTTATCTCGTGCGATGTGGAACCGGGGCACTCTACACGGGGATCGCGACAGACGTGGTTCGCCGGCTGTCGTCGTCAGCAACCGACGCTCGGCCTGCGCCGATGCCGGCCGGCTGCGGCGGTACGAAGTCCGTCGCGGACTCGCGGAGCACTGTCAGCAGGTCCGCGTTGTACAACCGGGTGTAGCTCGCCCCGTCGCTCGCCCGCCCCGAACTGCGAAAGGCGCGTCGGCGCGGAGAACGACCCTCCTTGGCGTGTACGCGTTTCGGGGGTACCAGAGGGGCGTCCGAGCCGTTTGCGCCCCGTGGCGCTCGTCTACGGGCCTGTTAGGGGAGTGTACGGGGTGGCTCTGGCGGTGTGAACGGGGGCAGATGGCTTGTCCAGGCAAGTTGTTCGCACGGTCGAAGAGCTGCGGCTCTCTTCGCGGAGCCCACGAAACTGAGGCGGGGTGAGTTGCCGCTCAAGTGCTGCCATTGTGGCGGGGAGTGGCTGTGGGCACTGAGTGAAGCCGTCACCGACCGACGCGTCCCAGCAGGCGAGTGTGTGGTGTAGGTCGACGCACGTGTTCATTTCGAGTTCCTGTGCGGGGACCTTGACGCAACGGAGCGAGCGCTGGATGCTGTCAGCATTCCGTAAGCACCACAACCGCATGCAGTAAGGGAGGGAAGGTACTGGCCGAGGCGGCGGTGCAACCGCCGACAGAAACGCCGTTCCTCAGCTTGTGTCCTTCATGGATTCCGTCGTCACGAACTCCCGGAGTTCATCGACCTGTTCGGGGTGGTTGGCTATCCAGTCCCCTTTGTCTATTCCGTCGATCAGCTGGCGGTAATACTCCTCTCGGTCATGGCACTGGGATTCAGTGCACAACCCGATCGCGTTGCGCGTTGCCTCCGCATAGTCGTGGAGTCTATCTTCTTCCCGAAGGTTGAAATAGAGTCGGAGTACCGTCTCGAGCAGGTATTGGCGAAACTTAACAGGAATGCTCTGCTCAACCAAGACACGCTTGAGACACTGGCTTAGCGCCAGAATGCCGCTCTTCGGGATGTTCCCATTCTCGCGACGCGGCGCAATGGAAGCAAGTTTGACGTTCGATTGCTCAAGCGGAATATGGCGTAGAGCGGATACCCACCCAGTCATTACGGAGAACATCTCATAGAGTAGATAGCTATACCGAGTCGGCCATTCTGCCTCGGCATCAACCTGCTCGCTATCCAACCCGTAGTTCTTGCAGATTCGCTCCGTCACGGGGTCGAAGTAATACAGCCACATATGCCATTCGATGCCTTCGTGCAGTGCCGTTGTGACCATGATGTCGAAGAAACGGATTCCGATCCATAACGATGAGGTCCACCTGCCGTCGTCGTGGAAATCATACATCGGCAGGTTATACGGGTCGTTCGTTTCCCGGAGGGACAGCTCGTCCAGCTGACGGATCATGTATTCGCCAACCGGCCGATAGATGGCGAGCTTCTCTGCAAACTTGGCATCAGCAACAAGGGTGTGGAGGACCCTGTTCTCTTCCGGTATGTCATACTCGTACCATCCTGCGAGGCTCTCGTTGTTCTTGATCTCGTGGTACAGTACGCTCGACGTATCTCGCAGCAAGGCGTTCATGTAGAGCGTCAGAAACTCCTCCCGCTGGTAGAAACCCGCCTTGATGATATCCAAGCCGAGGTAGGGTCTTCCTTTGGCGAGGAACGCAACAAAATCCTTGTGCGTGAGCGCCTGAATGCAGAACTCGCGGGCCTGCCCAATCTCCTTTTCCCGACTCGGAATGTAGCCAGCTAAAACCTCCTTGCCTTTGTCCAAGAGCTTCGCCCATCGCGTGGCTTCCGGAAACGCCGTCTTCCCATCCGGCGCTTCAGTAACCTTCGCATGCCATCTTGCGAAAGGCGGCTGCGTGGGCGCCAGGAGCTTGGCACGCCAACGAAGCCACCTAGTTTTCGCCTGGCAGATCCGCATCAGTTCGCCCAGATGCCGCTCCAAGACCAGAGCCACGTCGTGGTACTTCCCAGCCCACATGAGTTCCTGGGCGAAGGCGAAGAACTTTGGAACCCGTCCCGGTGTCAGCCGTACCCTACACACGTGCAAGCCGATGAGCAGCGCTGCCACGAGAAGAACGATGTAGGATATCTTCTCCGGCGTCAGCCCCCATTGTTCATAGCCAAGGTTCAGTGTCAGTCCGGCCTTCTCGAAGTAAGCATGGAATTGAAAGTAATGGACGACCAGCAGGGCGACGATGGCAATGAACCAGTCCAGTGCCCCCACCCGCAACTGGATATCGAGTTGCCGAGCGCGCGGCATGATCGCGTAGGCCGCGAGCAATAGACCGGCCACAGCAAGAAGACTGTCAAGTGTCACGAGTCCGCCTCCATGTCCAAGAGAGTGCGCCAGTCGATGTTGTGGGCCTTGGCCCAGTCGTAGACTTCCTTCGGGCCGTGGATGTGGGACGGCCAGTCTGCCGGTTGCGGTTGGCCGGGGAGCCATTGGGGGAGGGGCAGGAAGTTGCCCTCGGCGTCGGCGGGTGGGCCGGGGGGCGGGTCGAGACGGGTCTGGTAGGGCTTGCCGGTCTTCATGGCCTCGGCCATTTCGTCGTAGATTTCGAGGATGGTGTCCTTGGTGCGGTAGCGGCCTTCTTGGGTGACTTCGCCGGAGTTGTCCTTGACCTCAGTGCGGGCGATGTCTTTGCGTTTGACGATGGGGAAGGTCTCCATGATGTAGTCCACGTCGTCGCGTTCCATGCTGTAGAGATGGAAATACGCCGCGTCCAGCTCGCAACGGATAAGGAACCGCCGTCCCACATCCCACCGGAACGGTGGCCCATTGTGTCCGCACTGTTTGGCGAACCGATCCATATCTCTTGTGACGCATTGAAGCTCCGACGCCCTCGCAAAGAACCAGCTATGATTGGACGATGCACCTGCCGACCACGGTGGATTTCCCAACGGCTCAAGAGGAACGATGGGCAACTGCTCGATGATGAATTGCAGAAAGTTCGTACCACCCATCTTGTTGCGGGTGCAGTAGTCAAAAGCGAAAGAGTTTCCACACGTCAACAGTCCAATCAACACATCCACGCTCGGTACCGAGAGAACGAAGATGGAGTTTCCGCATCCGGCCCATGGGATCGCCGAAAACACTGCGGTTCGTTCGTTGGTTGCGTTCGTAAGCCGCCGGACAGCTAGAAAGGTCGGACTTTCGCCTAGCGGGACGGTGTACCGCGAGCGAACAAGCTCGCGCGGCACATAGTAACGGGGCATGCATAAGGAATCGGGCGACTCGCGTTCATCCGGTGTGAGCTTCCGAGCGTTTCCCTTCACCAGGGAATCCGGGGAACAGTTCAAGAAGGTACCCCAGCGATGATTGTAGTGCCAAATCAGCTTCGATTCGTATAGGCGAAGGTACATCCGGCCCTCGGTTTCGACACAATCGTGCGTCACATCGTTCGTCACTAATTCTGATATGGAAATGAACTTGCCAACTTCATCGGTCATGTCGATTTTGGGGAAGAACGACACTCCACATCTGGCGTCCCCGATGATTACGGCTCGACGATAGAGAGCCTTGGTGATCTCTGCATCTCGTCGTGATCGAAAAATCGGGCACGTTCGCGTGTTGGGGTTCAACAGCTCGATGTCCTCCGAGCTGAGCGCAAACCGTCGGCCCGGATCGGCCAAATCCACCACGTCGTGCGCGAAGAAAACGAACTCCGCGTCCGAAACCGCTGCGGCCGGGCCAGCAATCGTCAGCAGGCAGAACTTGTAACTGCGATGAACACCGGGGAAGATTCCGCGGCGGTTCTCAAAATCGTACAGGCTGGCCAAGGACCCGGATTCGGTCAGACCGCAGAAGAAATGCTTGGTGGTGTCGTCGGTGGCGATGCCGGAGGGGACAATGCAGCCGACGCGGCCCCGGGCGTTGATGAGTGATCGCTTGGTTTCAGCAAAGATGGAGTAGGTGTTCACATCGCCGCGACCACACAGAGGAAAGCGGCCTGACTCTCGGACGAGTAGGCTCCCACCCTCGGCCTTGCGCCGGGCCTCAGTGAACTCGTTATACAGAGTGGTGTCATCTTCTTTGAGAGCTGCGATCATCTTACGTCGCTTGGCAGCATTGGGGGCATTAGCGATGTCGGGGCGTCGGGAGCTGAAGAACTCCTTCTCCTGGAGCTTGATGCGCTCCCAGGGCGGATTTCCGAGGGCGACATCGAAACCGCCGCTCCAGCCGGTCTGTTCGTTCTCGGCGTCTTCGTTTTCGCTTGGAACGCGGAACGCATCGGGGAACGCCAGGTGCCAGTGGAAGAACTGGTACTGGTCGCGCAGACGAGCAATCTCATCCCGCATCCACGGCGGCAGGCAGTGCGGGTTGGCTTCAATCCTGCGGAACCAGCTTTCGGTGATGCAGTCGTCAAAGCCAGAGGAGGGAGGTAGGGAGGTAGGGAGATAGGGAGTTCGGGAATCGGCACCTACCTCGCTACTCGCTACTTCCCTACTCGCTACGGCGGGAAGCCGCTTGATCCAGACGAAGGCGGCGCACCATGCATCGGCGAGGAGCCGCGCACTCTGATAGCCGGTGGATTCGACAAACTCAGCGTACTTCTTTTCCTTGGCCTCGACATCTTGTATAGAGCCGTCGTCCATCGCAGCCAGGTTGGCGAAGGTTTGGACGAGGTTGCCGAGCTTGACGGACGGCATGGCTCCGAAATCGAGTTGAAGCTGGCCCTTCTTCTCATCCTTGTTGCGCCGCTTGTATTCGTTCACGACGGCCTTGTCGTCACCCTCGATGGGCTTGAAAGCCCCATCGGGAATACCCTCGGCAAGCAGGCGCGGCGTAACACCGATCAGAGAGTTGCCGCAGAGGATGCGGTGGTCGAGGAAGCTGAGCGGCTTGCCGGGGTCAATGGACTCAAGCCAAAGCGCCACCTTGCACAACTCCACGGCCATCGGGTTGATGTCCACGCCATAGATGCAGTGGCTGACTACATCGCGGAAGGCCACGCGCCGGGCGGCGGGTGACGGCTCCTCGTCCCCCGTCCTCGCCGTCGCCAAGTGATGCGACAGACGATTGGCGGCGGCGATCAGGAAGTGGCCGGAGCCGCAGGCCGGATCGCAGACCTTGAGATTGAGGATGGCCTTCTCCCTGTCGGGCTTCTTGAGGGCTTCGGCGACAACCGGATCGAGCGCCGAATCGAGCAGGCAGTTGATGAGCGACGAGGGCGTGTAGTAGCTGCCGGTTGTCTTGCGTTCCGAGCCGGCCACGGTGGATAGCTCGAACGTAGCGGCGTCGGCGTTGACATCCGGGTGAAGCTCCAGCAGGGATTCGTACACGCTGCCGAGTTCCTCGGAGCCGAGGTTCTTGTAGTCCACCTGGCGCAGGACGTTGCGCTCCACGGTGAACGCCAGATGGCGGACGGCCTCCAACATTCGGTCGTTGGCGAGTTCGCACCCGTCCAGATCGGGCATGGTCCTGTCCGAGAACAGCATCGATCCCAGCGCGGGCAGACCGAGGCGCGGCTCGCCCTTGTAGAGCAACTTGAAGACGACCTTGACGCCTTGCCACAGATCGCTGTGCCGGGTTCCGCGACGCCGCTGCGACAATCGCCGGATGCGCGTGAGAGAGTAGTTCTTCTCGAAGCGCTTGCGGATGGTCGCGCCCGCGTCGGGTGTGAGCAACAGGTCACGATCCTCGGCCACGAACAGGAAGATGAGTCGATAGACTAGCCGGAGAATCTGCTGGTAGTAGTCCTGCGTGGTGAGCTTGCCGTCGGCGAGTTTCTGACGAAGCGCCGCGTTTCCCCGATGGGCAAGGAATCCCTGCCCGAAAGCCTCGATAGACTTCTGCACGCCGTCCCGGAGACGGTCCAGAATGCGCGTGCCTTGTTTCTTGGCGGTCTGGTGCCACTTCTCCAGCCAGGATTGTTCGGGGATGTCGCTTTCGACCCTGGACTGGTGACACAGCAACCAGAGCAGCAGGAAGTCGGAGTAGACCTCGCCCTCCAGCATGGCTTCGAGGTCGAACTCGACGTAGGCCGGTCGGGTGAAGCTGACATTATCGCGCAGGATGCGCAGTTGCAGGCCATTGCTGACCAGCGCCCACAGGTGATCGTCGCTGCGGTTGAGGAGTTCTTGAACGAGGCTGTGCGGGCTGGTGCGGAAGACGCCATGCGATGTCGTGTCGAGATCGTAGCGGAAGGAGATCAGGTGGATCGGCGCGTTGCCCCAGCCGTGGCTGAGGGCGTAGGTCTTGCCCTCGATCTCAAACGCCTTGGCGGTTTGGAGTCGACCGTAGCCAAGTTCGCGGAACAGGACCAGCAGCCAGCGCTCGCGGGTGAGCGTCGTGCCTTTGTCGGAGTCGGGCAGTTCGGCTCGCTGCTTCTGGAATCGCTGCCATGCATCGCGGCAGGCGATCCAGGCGCGGTTCGTGGCTTCGTTGATCTTGTCGGTGGGGTCGAGGTGATAGCTTTCCGGTGAGAGACCCTCGATCTCCTTGTCGCCGTCCGAGACGCGCTTCAGGAGATCGGCGGGCAGGAGAGCGCCCTCGGTCTTGACGGTTTGGAAGGCTGATTGTGAACGTGTGGCCATCGCCGTGAGTACCCTCAGTCGGGGTTCCTGCCGTTCATAGCCTGCCGCCATTCAACGCCGCACGATTACCGCAGTGCTTTCAGATCTCGGTTGACTTTCTTGACGTCGAATCTCTCCGGTTTGAAGTCACGTCCAAGCCATTCCACCATCTCCTCATGCGCCTCGTGTTCCGTATCATCCATCGCTTCGAGAAGATTGTAATAGCCGGGGATACCACCGCAGTCGTCCGGGGGACAGGCCATGGCCCCGTCCAGGCAGACCGGATACCGCTTACGGGGCTCCGGTGGGCCTGTTTTCACGAGTTTGAGGCCGTGCATCCAGCCGTCGCCAAAATCGTACTCGTACCCGAAACGGCTACCCTTCCTCTTTGCCACGTCACGGAGCTTGACTCGGCTCTCGTCGCGAACCTCCCCATCAAAGTCGGGAACGGGCGTACCGTATCGGTTCCGGGCTGCATCGGTGAACTGATGCATATGGGAATCCGTCCAGCCCATGACGATCTGGATCACATCGTGGAGTCTGGCAAGGCTGATGTCAGACCTGACGCCAAACCTCCGCCAAATCGGAGGATCGCTTTCGAGTAGAGTGATCTCCAGCTCGGCAATCTCAGCAGACGCGCTTGTGGGTTTTTTCGGTGGCATCTTGCCTACCCTCCAGATTCGATCCCGTTGTTGACAACCCTGACGCTCATGTCCTTCCTACACTCTGGTCCTCGCCTCTCTGACTCCTGCTATGTGGGCAGATAGACGTAGATGCCCAGCACATCGACGGGCAGTTGCGGTTCGACCTCGTATTTAACGCCTGTGAGCCGGGTGGCTTCGCGGACCCGCCTGTGGGCTTCGAGAATCTCGTCGCCGCGCTGCCCCGCGTACTCCTCCAAGTGGGGTCGGAGCGAATCGAAGTCGTCGATGACCTTCTGCACGAAGCCGCTGGCCTGCGCCCCGTCGATGTTGCGACTAGGCTTGGCGTGGAGGAGGTTCTCCATCTCGTCGGTGTCGGTCATCCAATCGGCCTTGCTGGGCGCACCCCGAAAACCGAGCAGGCGGCAGTCCTCGGCGAGAAGCTGCGTGTCCTCGGCGTCCTTGCGCTTGGTGATGATGTGATAGCGCAGCCGCAACAGCAGCAGCGTGGTTCGCTTCTCGACGGCGGACGAGTAGATCACGCCGCACCGCTTGGCCGTGCTTTCTGCCACCGGATCGAGCGCCGTGTCCATCACGTGCGCGGCCAGCCCTTCCACAAGCGGATGGGTCCGGGTCAGGTAAAGGGTGCCCTCATCGACTGGGAGCTCGAACTTGGCCGTAAACTGCGGCTTCGACTCGTCGAGTCCGCAGGCATCCCGGACAACACGGGGTGCATCCCGAAGATCAAAATGAGTGGATCCGTTCTTGAACACCACCGCGCCACCGTAGCTCTCGACCGCTGTTTTGACGAACCGTGAGACAGTGTCGGCGGCGCCGACCGCGCTGCGGACTTCCTCGAGTTCACGGGTGACGTCGTCGGGCTTGAGCGTGTGCTGAGCGAAAAGGGTCCGACTCTTTTCCTCCCGCTGGCTCGCGTTTTCCCAGTCGGTGTGGAGTTCTTCAGTCGACGTCTTCATGATCTCCTCAAACAGCATCTGTCCGGGTTGGCTCTCGCGGAGTAGCAATCCCTCGAACAGCGCCTCGACAACGGAGTTGGAGTTGGCTGGGACAGGAACTGAGATGCCCAGGCTGTTGCGGATCGTTTTGTGCTTGCGGATTAGGACCTCCAGAACGATTCCGTCAATCTGGTTGTCAATACCGTAGAGCATCAGAGATCGGACTTCGTCTTTCTTCTGGCCATACCGATCCACGCGCCCGTCCCGTTGCTCATGTCTTGTGGGTGACCAAGCAAGATCGTAGTGAATGACGGCGTCGAAGTTGGCCTGCATGTTGACGCCCTCGGAAAGGCAGTCAGTGGTGACAAGGACGATCTGCTTGCCGTCGGCCTTGCGCTTACCGAGTTCGCTTACGCGCTGCTTACGGTCCTCCGGTGGTAGCTGGCCCGTAACCCATTCGATCTCCGTTTTTTTCAGACCGGCGCGCAGCTCCTTGGCGACATACTCAGCCGTGGCGATGAACTTACAGAAGATGATCGGGCTGAAACCGTCCTTCAGGAAGGACTTCGTGATCGTCTTGATCTTCGTCAGCTTCGCATCCTTGTCGCCGCAGAGACTGTCAGCCAGCCTCGCCATTTCCCGGAGACGGCGGCGCTGGGAGGAGGTTTCTGCGTCATCATCTTCGTAGCTGTCGGCACCTGGAACCGTGTCGGTGATATCGCCTTCCTCATCAATGTCCAGGTCCATGACGGAGCGGCGACCCAGGTCATCCGCTTCGGCCTCATCCTCCGTGTCCGTCCCGGCAGCCTTCGTCCGGAGAGTCGCCGCTGCTGCTGCCGGACTGCTGGCGATAGCACGAAGGAGAGCCAGAGACGCCCACCATCGCACACGCTGACGGTACTTTGGGACGTCGCCAGTCGTATCGCGGATCCGCTCCCGAACGTATTTGAGGACCTTGTCAAAGAGCGTCTTGTACTGAGGCGTCAGGTTGTAGGTCTCTTCCTTCTCTTTCCGCTGCGGGAAGGGCGTGTCGTCCAGGTAGGTCTCGATGTCACCTCGCTGACGTTGGAGGAGATGAGCCGCGAGCTGGCGGCGATGACGCTCATTCTCCTTGCCGGAGAGGTCGTCCGGCAGACCGGCGAACCGTCGATCCAGCAAACTTAGCAAGGATCGGAAACTCGACTCGATCCCACTATGAGGCGTGGCGGTTACCAGGATTAGGTTCCGGTGCGGGTCGTTGGACAGCCCCTTCATAAGCTCATGTCGGTGATGCTTGCTGCCCCGGTTGCCATGGGTGGCCGCACAGGTGTGGGCCTCATCCACGATTACCAGCTTGGGACATGTTCGGAGGAACTCATCCCGGCGCCTGCTGGACTTGATGTAATCCGTCGAGACGATCACGAACGGGAATACGTCGAACAATGATTGGCCCATTCCGCATTGTCTTTCCAACCGGCTTACGGTGCTGGATAACACCAACTCCGCCTCGACGTGGAACTTGTCCCTCAGTTCCCCTTGCCACCACTCCGCGAGATGCGGCGGACAGAGGACGGCAAGACGCGTCTCCTCACCGCGGTCGAGAAGCTCTCGTGCGATGAGACACGCCTCAACAGTCTTCCCGATGCCGACGTCGTCGGCGATCAGAATCCTCACAGGATCGAGCCGGAGGGCCATCATCAATGGCACAAGCTGATAAGGGCGAGGCTCGCAGGCGATCTTCCCGAAGGAGCGGAAGGGGCCAGCACTCGCTCGAAATCCCAAGCGAACGGCATCCCGCAGCAATCGACATGAAAGGTGGTCACCGACAGCAGTTGGATCGGGCAGGTCGAACGAAGCTGGCTCCACGGATTCCAGTGGAAGGTAGATGCCGCATACTTCGTCTTCGGTGCCGCCGAGTGGGCGGAGCATGAGGAGGTCGGGATCATCGCCCGCATCCGGCAGGACGACCCACTCGCGCCCACGGCACTTCACCAAGGAGCCGACGGCGTGACTCATTTTCCACCTCCGAAGATGTTGGGGTGCTTGCTCACGACAGCGTCCCAATCGTCGTCGTCGATTCGGATGACGGTCCAGCCCAAGTCCTCCAGGTCTTCCGTCTGCTGCGCATCACGTTGTGCGCGCTGGGGGTACTGGTGATGAGGGCCGTCGATATAGACGACCGTGCGCTGCTCGTCATAGATGAAATCCGGTCGTGTGTGGCATTGATCGAACATGCGCTGCGCGTCACTCGGCAGGCGGTATTCCCCGTCATAGATGTGTTTCAGGAAGCCTCTCTCCAAGTTCGAATCCGTGAGATTCACGAGGCGCTGATACTGCTCGGACCGTGACTGACCGCCGGACGAGGCTTTGACAACCGAGCCGGCCATTCGGAGCAGGTAATCCTTGACCAGCATCCGGTCGAGGAACTTGTGGTCGCGCTGGTTGTAGTATCCCATCAGGCAGTCGTAGCACGCCGACTCGCAGCGATCCTCGCCTTCGCTTCGGTCCACCCCGGTTTCCGGGTTAAAGTGCAGAAGTTCCAGCGCCTTGTGAGCCACCTCGCTCATGGCGTTGGGTTCGTCCACCAAACGCCGCAGCACCCCGGCTCCGCCTTCGGCAGCTTCGTAAATCAAGAGCAATCGCCGCTCGTCGTCACGCGGCAGGGGCTCAACGGCCAGCTCGCTGTCCTCCAGCTGATAGATGATCTGGATGGCCGTCTTGAGTGCGGCCTGGAGCGACGCCATGAATCGGAGGTTCTTCTCGCCCTCCGGCTCCAAAAGGAGAACGTTGCGATGATCCTCAACGAACGGGACGACCCGCTGGACGGAGGCGCTCATCGGGTCGTCGTCATCGTTGGCGTCATCGTTGTTCTTGGCCCAATACCCTCGCTCAGTGTCGAGGTTGAATCCGAAGATGTGCTTGTCCTTGCGGCGACGCCATCCCCGGTTGATTCGCCAGATGTTGGCGGCGTGGCCATAGGACAGGAGGGCAACTCTGTCGCCGTCGGTGGATATTTCGGCGTTGATGCAGGCCGCTCGACCGCCACGCTCCACGAATCTGACACCGGTGGCCAACTCGAACCCCATGCGCTGGCGCTCTTCCTCGTCCGAGTTGATCCGGTCGATGCGCCGCGTGGAGACATTTCTGAGCCGGAACAGGGAGGTCATGGCAGTTCCCAGTTCGCTGTCGCAGCGTTCGCACAGGTCGTGGTTCGACCCTTCGCCCGAATCGGTGTGGAGATAGCCGCAGTATTGGCACTGTTTGGCCGTGATCGTGTCCAGGCCGCGTTCGTTCTTGTCGCTGGCCGGCAGAAGTACCTGCACTACTCGATAGCGAACGCCCTCATGGTAGATCAGCGCACGCGGGCCGAACTCCGAGATCGCCAGAAAGCGAGCGCGCGACAGGAACTCGTCCCGGTCGTTTCGCAATCTCCGGCCGGGAATGAAGGCCGACAGCGGAAGGCGCGGGAAGCTGTAGCCGGGCAAGAATCCTTCGCTGGCAAAATACCGGTAGCTGTAGAAGTCGTCCTGGACCGCGCTCCTGGCCTCGGTGAGCAGGTGCAACTGATTCTCGGCTTCCCGGTACAGACGGGACGCCTGCTCTTTGTCTCTGGCCGAACGCGAGTGGTCCTGCTTGATTCGATGTTGTGTGTCGTGCTGGTGCCGAGCGGAGCGATAGAGACTTCGCCATCTCTCACACGCAGCATCAAATTGTCCCATGACGCCGTTGAGCGTGATGTCGATCCAGTCGTCAGTCCACCAGCCGCCGCTCTCAAGCTCGGGCCGTATCCCACTGAGGATGGCCTCTGCCCGCTGCCTGGCCATCCCCCTCGCATCCTCCTTGCCGAGATCGGCTTGCTTGCTTTCCAGCAAGGCGAGCGAGGGTGGATTCCCGTTCAGGTCGAGAATCTCACTGACCGATTTCTCCAGGGACGCCCCCGTCTGCGCGAGCCATACGGCATGAACATGAGCCCTCACAAGGTCTTCGTTTGCCAGATCGAGACGTGGCGGACTCACTGCTCCGGCCACCATGAATTCCGGGTGGCCGAAGAAATACTGATCGTGTGGCGAACCTGTGGTGCAGTAGGCGAATACCAAGGCGGGTTGCCCGCTTCGCCCCGCCCGCCCGCTGCGCTGGGCGTAGTTAGCTGGCGTCGGCGGGATGTTGCGAAGGTTGACCGCGTTGAGTTGAGAGATGTCTACACCCAACTCCATCGTCGGCGAGCAGAACAGCAGCGGCAGCTTGGCGGTACGGAAGTCTGCCTCGCGGTCCTCCCGGTCCTCATGTCTCACTGCTGCGGTGTGTTCACGGGCGCAGAGGTCGCTGTTGTTCAGCCCCATCGTCTTGTAGTAATTGATGAAGAACTGATTGGTCTGGCCACCCTCTTGCGATAGCCGAGGAACGCGGATCAGATCGTGGGACGGCCGAGTGCCATCACCGGCGACCCATCTCATGCTCGATGCCTGGAGTTGGAATCCCGGTCTCTCGCCATGCGCTGTCTGCTCGATCAGGCCCGCCTCTGTCAGCGCCGCCACCAGGTCGTTGAGAATTGCCAGCGAATTGTCCAGCTTCTGTTTGGCTGGCTGGGTGTAATCGGAGAACGTGCTTCCGCGACGAAGGAATTGGCCGAACCCGCCGCGCGGCGATAGATACCGGTCGTTTTCGGAGTCGCCCGGCTGACGAGAGCCGATGCGCATCGTTCGTGCGCTAAAGGGCCGTTCGTTTTCGTCGATGCACCACGGCGAGATCAACTGCTGGCTGCTCTCCAGCTTGAGCCGTTCCTGATACTCGTAGTTGAGGTAATCGACCTTGATGGCCAGCTCGCGGCGCATGTAGTCCAACAGGGTCTTGCAGACGACGCGACGTTCTTCGGGGCTGGCCGTGGCGAGAGCCTGATGACGCCCTTGCCAAAGTCCGTCCGCCTTGGCGATGTCGTCCATCGCCTCATATCGAATCTCCAGAAGCCCACATTGCTCAAGGTTCGGCGATGTGATGCGCCAGCCGCGTTGAAGGTCGCGGTAGAGACGATAGCCGAGGACTTTCTTGAGGGCCGAGTCTGTTCGATTTCTGGCCGCGAACTTCGCCTCCGGGTTCGATGAATACTGCTCAGGATCGAGCTTCAAGATGTCAAACACGCGCTGCGCCAACTCACTGTGTTCGAGGCCGTCGGAGCCGGCGGCGAGGGCGGCGCTGTAAAGGCCCGATCTCAGCAACCCCATCTCGATGAAGTCGTTGAAGTGTCCCGCTTGCAGCGAGGCGTCCTGGCGATTGTCCGTGAAGCTCAACACCTTCCTTGCATGAGCTGGGAGCGTGCCGTCCTCCCGCAGCCAACGTATCGTGGAGAGGCAGAGCGTCGTGGTCGCGGTGCTTCTTCCACCGCTAGCCAGCGTGGCCAGCTTCCCGTAGTCGGATTGCCGACCGGCATAGGCAACGCCGCAGTTGAGGCAGAAGCGAAAGGGAGCAACAACGAAGTGCATCCGCTTTCCATCCGGCGTCTCGACGCCCAGCTTGTTCGCGCTTACGGCTTTCGGGAGCATCTTGCGGCGATCCCGCTTCACTCTCGGCTTGCCGTCGCGGCCTGGCTCGATCCAATCTTCCGGGATGCTCTCGAAAAACTTGTCGTCCTGTTCGTCCGGCCACGGGTTGTCGTCGTTCACATACAGGAATCCTGCCGTGCTGTTGTCATCATCGCCCCTATCCGACAATTCCCGACCACGATACCGGAGTGGTCCGTCGTCCGATTCTCGGTAACGATCAACGAGGTAGTATTCCTGGCCACATTCCCGGCAGAAACCTAGCGGCACAAGAATCCTGCTCCGGTCGCCCGGCACAAACTGCTGCCCTCGAATCGTGATATGGCGATCCTGGGTCTCCTCGATGGAGGCGTAGGCACTGTCTCCACGAGAGATGAACTGGTGGACACGGAAGGCGAATGTCGGCATTCGATTGTCCGGCCGTTCACAGTCGTATCCGGCCAACAGGCACTTCTGGATCGCACCTGCGCAGGCGTCTGCGTCATCGGTGCCGAGCAGTCTTGCCAGCTCCTCGGAGGCGCTGCCCTTTCCCCTTATCCGGCGAGGCGTGGCCCTGGCCAGATTTCCTTCATCGTCGCGGGTCAAGCCAAGGGTCGTCTCGATCCAGCGGGCGAGCGGGTACTTGATGAACTGATCGAATGCCCTCGGCACATCCTCCGCGCCGTTGTCCACGTTCGACTTGAGTGCGGCGATCTCTGCGGCGTCACCCGTGTCGATCTCGTCCGTTGCGCGGCGGAGAGTTTCTCCAATGATTCGCTCCGGCTTCACCGTCGCCCCGAACAGCCGGGTGGCCATCTCCGCGATGATCCGCCGCTGGTCGGCCTTCGATCCCTTGCTGGACAGAGTGGCGCTGGTTCCGATGCACTGGAGGTCCGTAGCATGGCAAGCCTCCCGAACGCGCCGAATGAGCATGGCCACATCAGCGCCTTGACGACCGCGATAGGTGTGAAGTTCGTCAAAGACCAGGAACTTGAGTCCCCTGGCCATTTCGATCAGTCTGCGGTCGTACGGACGGGTGAGCAGCAGCTCCAGCATGACATAGTTGGTCAGCAAGATGTCGGGGGGATTGCCCCTGATCTCGTGGCGTTCGTCCTCCGACTCCTGCCCCGTAAACCGGGCGAATCGCACCGGCCCCTTGAGGTCGGGATATCCGAGGTTGATGAACTTGTGCAACTCCTGGTGCTGGCTGTTGGCCAAGGCGTTCATCGGGTAGACGACGATGGCCTTGATCCCTTTCCCTGACCCGTGCCGAAGGACGAAGTCGACGATGGGGATGATGTACGCGAGGCTCTTGCCCGATCCGGTTCCGGTGGTCAGAACGTAGCTGTCCTGTGTGTGGGCCGCCTCGATGGCATCCAATTGATGTCGGTACAGTTGGAGCGGCTGGGCTGGCTTATCTGCGGTGTCGCCCTTGATCGCAAAGATCTTGTTGCATTCCTCATGAAGCAGTTTGCGCGATACGACCTCTGGGATGGATGCCCCCGGCTCAAAGGCTGGATTTAACTGAATGAGCGGGTCCGGCCAAAGAGCGCCTTCCCGGAGCTTACGCTCCACCGTCTCGCCGATCCGCTCGTCGCGGATGTTGATGAAGCTCCGAACGTACGAGGCGTAGTCGTTGACGAGCCGTTCCCGAAGATCGAATACATCCATAGTCCGTTCGCTCCGTCGTACAGCAACATCTATCGCTTCCGCCGGGGCCGCTTCCGCTTGGCGCTCTTGGAGTCGTCGTCGGCAGACCCGACTGCGCCGATCTGGGGGAGGAGCCGGTCCAGGTCGCGGTTCAGATAGAGTCGAAAGTTGTTGATCGGATGCCGACGCGGCTCCAGCTTTCCGGCTCTGTCCCAGCGGCGCAGACTATCCGGGTGAACTCCCAGGTATGCCGCCGCCTCGCCGATCGTCAGATAGTCACTGATTTTCGCCACGCCGGAACCACTCCTGCCGCATCATTATGCAGACGTGGGCGACCCGTGCAAACGAGGCAGCAGGCATCGAGTTTCTCCCTGCGCTGGCCGGGGCCGAGGGTGCCGATCCGCGTCCGCCGGGGAATGGGACGCCCTGACTCCGACGCCGGGAACAGCGCCAACACCGCCCAGAATCCGTACCTGGTTCGAGTCCTGAGTCGTGGCATCGTAATTCCATACTCCGCACTCCGCGTAGGCAACGTTGTCACCGACACAGCCGGACAGACGTGTCCGTTGCACCAAACTCACCAGCGAATCCTACTTCACCCTCGTTCGTAAGCGCCTTACTAACCCCATCTTGTTTTCGCGACCTCCAATCCCTGATAATGGGCTTGGAGGTACACGATGTCGAAGATCAGCCGAGGCGGGACCGAGCGGGCGCGGTACTTACGCTCAACCCCGGTCGCAGCGACGGTGTCACCGAGTGTCCCTGGGGCTGTCATGTCCCGAGGACGCACCATGCCGCCCAGCTGTGATCGCCTTGCGCGCTTCGCCATGCCCGCAGGGAAGAGGGCCGTGCTCAGCCGCACAGATGTCTCCTCGATTCGAAGAGTCGATTCGACGGCGCTATGGGCAACCCGTACCGTCGATCGTCACGTTGACAAACGGCTCGAACACATCCGCGCCGTTCAGCAGGTCGATCACACGCAGGATGTCCGCTTGAGCGGGCGTTCCGTCGCGGTCCATATCCACTTGCGAAACTGGAAGCAGCGTCACGCCGTTGAGCGAGTCGATCACGGCCAGCACGTCCGCCGGAGCGCTTGTGCCGTCGGCGCCGGCATCACCCGGCAGGAAATAGAACGTCCCCGTCACGACCGTCAAGCCACTCTTGCTGGTGTACGTGAGCGTCGTTACCTCGCCGTGCGTGATCGGGCGACTCAGCGTAACCGTGTACATTCCGCCACCGTTGTCAAGAACCGAAGCGATTGCATTCGGTCCGAGTCCGGGATGTACAGTCGGGTTATGGTTGGTTTCGCAGAGCGACCAGCAGGCGCCGTCGCCGAAGTCGGCGTTCGCGGGGGCCTGCACGGCAAAACTGGCAACGCCCTGAAGCGTGGAGGCGTCGTCTACGGGATGGGGTTGTCGCGCGTCGTAAAACCCGTCCGTAGGCTCCACAAACACGACAGTGCCATCTGAGCAGCCAGCAACGCATTGCCCCACACAATCTAACGTGCAGGCCCATCCCCCGCCGATGCACTCACAGTAACTGGGAATACATGCAGACAAATCACACACCTGCCAGGGCCAGCACTCGAAATCCCCGTAACAACTGCCCTCCGCAGGACACGGTTCTAGACAGGCCCCCTCACAGTGGCCGTCGTAACACCCCGCCCCGTAGCTCTCGCATGGGGGGGAACTCGGGTGCGCGCATACAGTCCCGTCTGGTACGTTCGATTGGATGCAAGAGAAGTCAACACAGTGAGCATCCGTACACGGATTGGCATCGTCAGGGCAGTTGCCATCATTGCAGCATCCAGGACAGTCTTGCGGGCATGTACACGGGTTCTCACCACATTCTGCATCGCATTGCCCGTCACCACATCGCCTCAACCAAATGTCTATCGGAGACGTGACGCAACTCGGATCCCAGAAACCATCCCGGTCAAGCTCGAACCGACTATAGATTTCAGCCAGCGGGCCGAATGGATGCAGGCAATCCCAGTGAATACCGTGGCACACAAGCAACACATCGAACACCGGACCCACCGATACCTGGTGCCACCAGAGTGGGCCATAACACAGATTCTGTTCGCTATCAAGAACCACCTCCAGGACGCCCGGCCCAGCGTTAGGACCCGCGACCAAATAAGTGATGCAACTTAGGCCGGAAGTCCGATTCTTTCGGCATGACGACAGAAGCTGCGATTCGTGTGAAGTTCCGCGTGCTTGCCTCTCGCCTGGACGAACATACGCGCCGTGTCTGGGCCGCTACGGAAGCCAACTCGATTGGATACGGTGGCATTTCCTTGGTGGCACGCGCTACAGGGATTTCGCGGCGCGCGATTCTTGTGGGTTTGCGTGAGATCAAGGAGGGGAACATTCTGCCGGAAGGACGACTACAGTAGTGCCGCATGGAGAGCACCTTGATGGAGGGCAAGATCCGGGCGATGAACCGGTAAACCTCGTGGTCCTGGAACCACTCGCCCACCCTCCGATGCACTTCGGAATTCGGTGGATCAAAATGCAGAATGATCGCCCGGTCCTCTAAGGCGCGCACGTTCGGGTTCAACGTGCGCCACTCGTTGGCAATGAGAATCACGCGGCCGGTCGTCCCAAAGGAAGCAGGAATGTCGCTACCACGCAGCGTCATGTTGCTGAGCCACGTGACTCGCTTAGACCGCTCAGTGTTGCATAGCGGCTTCAGAAGCCGGACACATTCGGCATCAGCGTACAGCTTGTCCAAGTCGTCCAGGACGACCACGCGGTCGCGGTACTCCCAAAGAGAACAATACAAGCCGTAGGGTCTCATGTGCCCCTCGACATAAAGTACTTGCAGTCCACCTTCGGTCGGTGTGTATCCGTCCGATGACGAGATGTTCAGCGCGCGTCTGACGCCCTCGCTCTTTCCAGTTCCGTGGCGTCCAAGCAATAGCACCAGCCCCAGCTCACCCGCTGCGAACTTGCCTAGGTACAGGTCAAGTTGCGAGTACTTCGTGATTGGGATGACTTCTCGGGGCAGCTCCGCTGCTCTTTGTCTCTTGGGCATGCTCTGGCTCGTGGGTGGCAGACCACAGAAGGTGAGACTTTGAGACCGCCGTGCGTAAGTGCTTGCTACTGCTGCGTTTACTGCCCTCCTCTTGGTCTCAAGGCCTCCATTCGTTGATACTTCCGCGACAAAAAAACACCGCCTGTGCGGCAAAGGGCATTCTGCTAATCGTCTCGCGCCGCCATGCCGTCCGCTGTGCAGAGAGGATCACCAAGCAGCCGGCGCACGTGCTGTTTCGGATCGATCCCTGCCGCTGCCAGTGCCGAGGCCCATGAGCCGAATACTCTCGCACCGGATTCCACAAGGGATTTCGGTCGCACGGCGTGACTGTTCAGCGGTTTCCCATGCAGCGCACGCGTCAGAATGGCCTCGATGATCCGTTCCTTCGTCCAAGGCGCTACTCGTTTCAGCCTTTCCGGATCAACACCGGCAGCAACCACCGCCTTTGGCCACGAACCGAAATGCCTCCGAGCCGCCGCAAGGAGCAGATGGTAGCGGCGTT
Source organism: uncultured Phycisphaerales bacterium (assembly GCA_965371725.1). Taxonomy (GTDB): domain Bacteria; phylum Planctomycetota; class Phycisphaerae; order UBA1845; family UBA1845; genus CBDUZO01. Next base: position 38,514 of record CBDUZO010000008.1, on the reverse strand, counting down.
TCAACTCGGTCGGCCGCAAAGGTCGCTTTCTTCGAGCCAGAGACTTGATGCCCGCCAAGACTCTGGAGGGCGACCAAGGGTCATGCACCCTCGCTTTCTCCGGCGAGATGCCTGCGGCCACTATTGCATTTCGCCATGAACCAAACACGCGCGATGCGGCCTGATAGAGTGACGATGGGACGCGGTCGGCACCGCCGAGATCGAGCGGTCGACCAGAGTTCTCGCGACGCAGGATTTCACGGATGATCCGCTCGCGCGACCACTTGGCCATGACACTATCCCTTCGCTTCCGCGATGATCGCTTCGAAACGTGCCACGATTTCCGGATGACGCTGGTCTAGGCATCCACGGACTTGCCGGTTGGTCAGCAGGGCACGCGCGTAGATGGCGAGGCGGAGCAAGTCAATCGTGTACTGCTTGTACAATCGGGAATAGAAATCGTGCTTCTGTTCGGCCTCCGCCAACTTCTTGAGAAGATCGCTCTTGCGCTGGGCGGATTTGTTCCACGGATTGCGTTTTCGTCGCCGGACTTCGCGTTGCGCGGGCAGCGTCTTGAGGATCAAACTCCGGGCAAAGGCCACGCTATAGTCCTTGTAGCTCTTCATCGCCGTAAGGATCTCGCTCTGCCGATCCGGCTTGACATGCGTCAGTAGGAGAGGGTGCGTCCGGGACGCGTCTATGAAGCTAGGAGAGCATCAGATTCGGCGAGCGGCTAGCGAGGCACCTGCGTTGGCGCGTCGCCCTGCGCCGCCGCCCGTTCGGCGAAGGCGCGGATGCGGTCCAAGCCGCAGATCTCTCCAAACGGTAGGCTGAGAACAGGCGTTCCAGGGTGGTCATGTGTCAGGCAGACTCGAAACCGGATGCTGGTTGCCGCCAGGGCCTTCGCCGCTTCGGTCGTCCGTCTGCCCGAATCTCCGTAAATGGTCAGAACCGTTTTCATCGTCTTCTCCGACGCGTTTAATTCACTGCAAGGCCGTCCAAGCAACTCTCAAGGTCTTGTGGGCGGGGCCAGGGCAACCCCCAATATATCGTAAGGGGCACCGTGTGGTCAAGGTTATTCTTAAAATACTCCCATTGGGCGAGGTACGACGGCGTTATGGTCTCCAGAAGCTTGTCCGTCAACTCTGCGCGGGCGCCCGTGGCTGCGACAGCCATCGACTCCTTCAACGGATCGTCGCCAGATCCTCTGGGCGTCGGCACGAGCTGTACGCTCCATTCATCAGAGACCAGACGGGTCAGCTCCCCAAACATATCGACAACCTGCTTGTCAAGGTTGGCCTTCAGCTCGTCGGGGGCATTCGCCTCGATAACGGCCATCTGAGCGAGCGGCCTGATCGCCTCACGGACATCCTCCACTGAGACGCCGGGGTCCTGCAAGTGAAATCGGTGCAGCCAGCTGGCCACCTGGTTTAATCGCCACTTATTCTCGTCGTCCTTTGCCGTGAAGACCCAGATGCCTTTCCGGGCACGGTCCCCCCGGGCATGCAACCGGCAGTGTTGTCGGATTTCTTTACCCACCCCGCCGGAGGAATTGCCGTTGAAGAGCGGACGCACAACGATCAGGTGGTCCGCCTGCTCAACCAGCTTCAGGTCACGACTCGTTACGGAGCGTCCTATTTCACCAACCAGGGACCTCACTAGCTGTGTCGCGTTTTCGACCTCGACCAATTTGGCCATTTCCGCCCGGGCTTTCTTCCTACTCCACCAACCCTGCAAGGGCCGAGAATCCGCCTTGTCCATTGTCCTCTTCCTCGCCTCGAAGTCGTCCAGTTGTTTGGCCTTGAAGTGTCCCTCTGGATCGACCGGGTTGTCGTCCGCGACATGAGACCAAAGAAGATCGTCTCCTCTGGCAAGTAGCGGCCAGCGATCGGTCATAGTTGGGAGCGAAATCCGTGGGCCTGGCTCTCCTTGTGAGTCCTTACAAGTGAAACTTCGGAATCGAAACTCGTCGATCGCAGTTGGTTCAAAAAGGACTCCGCGCGTCCGCAGAATCGCCGAGGCCTGTTCAAGCTCCTCGCAGAACGCATCGAATAACGCAGAATCACCTTCACCGAGCTTGCGGCGTGGTTCGCTGATCGCATGCGACAGATAGGCTCGCGGCCGGTCGGGCTCAAAGAGTAGGGCTTCAAGAGTGCTGACAGGGTGCTTCACGGCGAGCAGAAAGTGGTCGCATTCTTCGATGGGCCTGGCGAAGCTCTTGGCGAACGCGGTTTCCGAGGCACGCCAGTGGACAAGCTGCGAAAGATCTCGGCACGCCTGCACAACGCCCCCGAACCCTTCGTAATGGTGATTCGCATACATTTGGCCGGGTTCGCGCAAACGCTTGAACATGTGCTCGACGTCGTCAATCAGCGTGACAATCACGTCCGGTTTGAATTCCCTCGCGAGCAGGTCGGCGTCAACTAGCGGCACGAACTCACGAGACTGCTGGTGATAGAAACACATGTGTGCTGCAAGAGCGATATGTGCGTCACCGCCTTCGGTATCCGTGTTCTGGGTGTTGTCCAGGTCGGGATAGTTCGCCTTGGCAAGCTCCAGGAAGGCCTCGCGCCAGCACTTCAGCAGAACCTGCTGGGGCAATTCGAGCGCACTGATCATCCTCTCTGTTTCGGGGAGCTTCTCCCATAGCTCGACGAGGTCGGTCTTCTGCACATGTTCCAGAAAGTGCTTCTCGGCCTTACAACAACGCACAGGCTCCGCAGAGTGCTGCTTGAGCTGCTTGAGAACATGCGTCATGCCCAAGCCAGACGTACCGGTGAGGAGGATCCTACGACCAGCCATACTTGTGCCCTCGTTGCGCTGCGCCGATGACGCGACTAGTGGTGCCAGTGCAGAGGCGAACGGTCGCTTGCCGCCACTCGGCGTCCCACCGGCTCTGGCCACCCAGCGGAGCATGTATTGGGCAGTCTTGCCGCCGTCTTCGCCGGGGAGTCGGCTACGTACGGCGTACGCGTGTCGACTGACGGAAGCTCAGCTCGCTCGGGTCGACCGGCGTCAATTGTCGGCGACGGGACAGCGGTGTCAACGCCAGCGGGCCCGGGGCTCGGACAAGGCGACCGGCGTCCGCGACTAACCACATGCCGAATCTCCAGGAGCCGATAGCGCGGAGGGCACCGGAGCACCGGGTCCCGGCAGCGAACGTTCCGCGCAGGGCAGACCGAAAACCGTGAGGCTAGTGCTTCCAGCGCTGAGTACAGAGCGGCGTCCTCCGATCCGTTGAGTTCGGTCGCCGCCGCAGGTTCAGTCGGGCTCACCGTTTCGCGCTGGAGTCCGTCGTAGAAGCTTCATGTAGCTCTTGTCGCTTTGGCGATTCGTCCATGTGGCCTCAATGTGGGCCTTAAGGCGTGGAACATCGCGTTCGACGGTCGACTGCCAGAGATTCCCGTCGTAGTCGACGACTCGAAGCATATTGTCAACGTCGAAAACTGGCCCGGTACCCTTCGCACGAATCAGCGCTACGGGCTTGTCGTGGGCCATTCGGACGCCGAGCTCGAAGAGCACATTGGGGTTGTGCTCCGTTAGATCCGCGACCACCAAATCGGCATCTAACAGGTCGTTGATGATGGTCGACTGGATGACATCACTACCTTGCCGATTGGCGGTACTGACCGTGAATCCGGCTTGCCGACCGGCCGGGGCGATCAGGTTTCGCAGCACTTCATCGAAGAAGCCAGGTGACCTCTCAGGATCCCGCTCGCGAAATGGCATGATTACAAAGCACTTCAGCCCTGTCTCGCTCTCCGGCTCAGCCAGGGTGACAACTTCCCGACGTTCGCTCGGAGCGCTACCTTCACTGCGAGTGCCCGATTCCGACTCATCGGCTGCTCGCTTGATGCCCTCTCCAATCTCGAGGTACTCGCAGTTCTGCTTGAATAGCCGTGAGAACTCCTCATGAGTTTCGGGCGCGAGATCGAATTCGCGAGTGAGCGTATTGCTCAGGTACTTCATCTCCGGCAACCTGCTGCCACTGTAGTATTCGAGAACATTGCTGAAGAGCTCGATGCTCTGAAATGCCTTCTGCTTCAACTTGCGTTCGTCATCTGGGCTCGGAGCATAGACAACATTACGGCCGAACTCCGAGAGCTTGATCTTGTCGCTATCGCGACCACCTTCCGTAAAGCCGAAGTCCCGCGACGCGGCAGCCATGTAAAAGAAGTTGTTGGTTGCTTTGGACACGCCCAAAGCCGACGCGATTTCGTCGGGAGTCCACGGGTTTCCCCCGTTCTTCTCCTTGAGGATCACGGGAATTCTGACCGCCTCCTCCAATGCGACTCGTGGAAACGGCCAGCGAACGCGCGCCTTGCGCTTACTCTTGGCTTTCGCCGCCCGGTTCTTGACTCTCTTCTTCTGTACCTTCTTGGCCATGGTATGTACTCCAGATCGACGACTGCGTGTCTCGGTCACGGTGCGTCAACCTGACCGCGCGAGAGACTGTCTGATCGTACCACGGTGTTCACAACCCGTCCATCCCGCACCCGCGTTGGCCGTATATCGTATATCGAGAAACAGGCAGGCGCTGGCGCGGAGGATTTCGAGGCTCCGTATCCTGCGATTGCCCCCAATGGGCGGGAGCGCGGCCGTCGAGTTCCGCCCGGAGAACGGCACGGATTTCATCGGCGCAGATCGCGGCGGTCATGAGGGTTTCGGAGAGTTGTTCTGCGAGATCCGCGACTCGTTGGGTCTCCTCCTGAATCATGACGGCAGGGCCGCTTTGCGGATGGTCTCCATCTGTCGGCCGCAGATGGCGGGACCACCATGCCTGAACTGGCCCGGTGGGTTCAGGTGCGTGACGTTGTGCGGGGGTCTACTTCGTTGGGCCTCCAAGCAAAGGGCCACAGGATCGTTGGAGTGGGGCACCCGGTGGCAGACAGCCCTTCAACGTTGGGTCGGAGGTCTTGGCTGGGCGTGTGTGTGATGGGCAGGTGGATGATCAGATGTCCGCGTCACCGGCAGACGGCGTTCCCCGCCAGGGTTCTCCAGCCAACCGACTGACGAGGCTCTCGCGCACGAGCGTCGCGGCCACCTTGACGTCATAGCTGATTCCCGTTGCCAGAAGCGGTCTGATGTCGTCCAGGAATACCGACGCAGTCTCCTTCTCGAACAAGTTACGCTCAAACTCGGCGCGCGAGATAGTCCGTTTCTCGTGCTTCATGTATGCGGAAAAGCACGCCACCACCTGGTCGGGGTCCAGCAAGCCACGGCTCAGGCACAGCCACAGATCGAAGAGGTCGCGCCCTTTGCGACGCTGGTAGAGGGCTCGCAGTTTCGTGCCCATCAGTTCGCCCAGTTGATACGTCGTGACGTTGGTCTCGGCGGTGAACCAAGGGTTGGCCACCGCAAGCAGCGGATGTTTGTAGTCCAGAACCGTGAAATGCTCGCGCGTGTTGATCTCGATCTTGAGGCGCAGCGGCCGGATCGGCGGCACCTCCGATTCGAAACGATAGACCAGCGTCACACTGGCTTCGCTGCTCGACCGCTTGGGCCGCCCGAGCCAGGGATCCAGTCGATGGCGTAGAGCGTTCAACACGTCGCCTATGGCGCCAGGCTCTGCTTGAACTAGGTCGATATCCTCCGAGTATCGACTGGGCGGATAGATGAACAGTTTGTTCAGAGCCGTGCCGCCCCGAAGGGCGAGTGAACCGCTCAATTCGGGGTCGGTGAATATCTCAACGGTCGCACGCGAGAGCACCAGATCCTGTTCAACCTGAGCGTCATCGGCCCAGGGTGCGGTCGCGCGCCATGCGGTAATGTGTGCTTGCGGAATCAAGTTTCGATCTCGATCGGCTCAGTGACGCGCACATGCCACCGCCGGTCCTCCAGCGCGCCGTTAGCGTTTCGTCCTGGGCGCAGCGCAACCGCGTGCGGGGACTGACGCCCGAGCCATTCATGAAGGGCCTTCGCCTGCGGGCGTCCTCGGACCCTTTCGAGTACGTAACCCAGGCGCTGCGCGTTGGGAAGGTCCCCACTCGCGCGCACGACCTTGAGCAATCGCTTCGGATCCAGCAGCGGAGCCAGATCCATCAGAACGGTCGCAACGTTATCCAGATGGCCGGCCGCTTTCGCGAAGCGCACCAGGTCCACGGCCGTCGACTCCGGGGTGGACACGCGCATCGCGCCCGTCGGCGTCTTCACGTTCTGCACCACGGTGTCCGTAACGCGCTTGTTGACGAAGAATCGAATCCGCGCACGGCCGACCTGCAGGGGTCTGATCGGCCGATCGGTGAGAACCTGAAACTCCTGAGGCTGCTGGTGGGACGCTCCATGGATGCCGGCCGCACTGAGCAATCCGACGTAGTAGGGTCGCTCCATCGCCTTCATCAGGTCGTCTACGAACCAGGACGGGGGCGGAGCGCCGGCGTGGAGATACTCGAGCGGAACGATCACGTAGAAGTAGCTCTTGACCTTCACCACGCGTCGCCGGCGAGCGAGTCGTTGGAGGGCTTTCTTGACGGCCTCGGCCGACACGCCGCTACCGCTGATCGCTTCTGCACGGAGGAACGTGTACCTTCCACGCGCTTGCAGAGAATCGACCCAAGCTTCTAGGGTCAACGCCGGCATTGTCGACTCGCGATACCGTTTGCATAGCGGGTCATAATACATCCCTTTCAGCAAAGTAGTGTACAACCTCCACAAGTCCCTGTCAAGCCGCCCTTGGGCTGCAAGAGCGGTACACCGGACCTGATTGCCAAACGTCCGAATAAGACCGCAGCCATCCCGCGTTCGTGCCACGACTGCCCCTGCTGGGCCAAAGGGGGTCGAAGCGCGTCCGGCCGACCTTGCGGAACACGCCCCGGTTTAATTCGTGATCCGGCGGGTCCGAATCCTCTTCAGAAACCGGGGCCAGTACCTCGCGCACGACGCGCCAGCAGGCCAGCGCCTTGGGAATAGACGCGTTCGTGTTCATGGACGCGACGTGCAAGCTCTTGTTGAACCGGACGGATGCGCCCGGTCATTCAGCTCTGAGTGCCTGGATCGGCACGAGCCGGGCGGCGCGAACTGCGGGGTAGATGCCGAAGGCAACGCCCGCCGCTACGGAGAAGATGAAGCCAACTGCCCACGCCGGCCACGAGATCACCATGTGCCAGTAGCCCAATCCAGAGACGGTAAGAGCAGCGGCAAGTCCCCCGATGACCCCCACGAAGCCACCGGAACCGGCAAGCATGCCCGATTCGACCAGGAACTGGTTCCTGATGTCACGACGACGCGCCCCGACGGCCCTTCGGAGCCCGATCTCCCCAGTGCGCTCCCGGACAGAGATCAACATCACCGCCAGGATCCCGACCCCGCCGACAAGTAGCGAAATGCCGGCCACACTGCCTACGAGAAGCGTGATGGAGCGAGCCGTATCGCGTTCGGTTTCCAGTAGCGTGGCCTGATTCTGTATCGTGAAATCATCGGGTTTGTCTCGCAGTCGATGCCGCTGGCGCAAGAGTTCGCGGATCTCCTCTTCGGCACGTTCGAGAACTGTCGTTTCCCGCGCCTGAACGTAGACCGTGTGAATGTGTGTGACGTTGATGAGACGCCGCATCGCAGTCTCAAGCGGGACGATGATCAAGTCGTCCTGGTCCGCGCCGTTGGCATCCACACCCTTGGGCGCGGCTACACCGATCACCTCGAAAGGCACGCGACCAATCCGGAAATTCAGCCCGATTGGATCTGTGTTGCCAAAGAGGTTCGTAGCCACGGTCGTGCCGAGGACCGCAATCCGCCTTCTCGCCCGGTTCTCTTCCGGGGAGAAGAGATCCCCCTGCGCGATCACGATGTTGCGTATGTGAATCCCATCCGCGGTCATCCCAACTACGTTCGTGTTGGTGTTTTCTGATTCCCATCGGGCCGACATCTTCTTCAAGACCGCTGGTGCGGCCAGTGCCACCGATGGGCACCGGTCCGCGATTGCCTCGGCATCCTCGGGAACCAGCGTTGTTACGCTAGCCATCTGACGCTGCCGGCCGGCAATGATCCGTGTCTGCCCTGCGTTTACGACGATAAGATTCGTGCCCATGTCGCGGATGCGATCCAGGATGCTCTTCTCCGCTCCCTTGCCGGCGGAAACCACCAGCCCGACCGACGCCACGCCGATGACGATCCCGACCACACTGAGTACTGTGCGGGTCTTGTGTGCGGCGAGGATCTCCAGGGAGAGAATGATGTTGCGTGAGGCTTTCACCGCAACGCCTCGACCGGGTGCAGCGTTGCGGCGCGCCGGGCCGGCTGCACGATCCGCTTGCCCGCCAGAAACGCGGGGCGACGGGCGATAGGGTGAGACATGGGCGGGGCTTCCGGACGGGCTCTCGGGGCGGTATAATGTCGGCGGACGTCCGGGACATCGAGCTTTGTCTTTAACCCGTAAGGAATCGAAACATGAAGTTGCGTGCATGGTTTGGTGGGGCGGTGTTCCTCGCCGTCATAACACTTGTGAGCACCCACGTCCTCTCGCAGGACAAGGGCACCAGAGGAGGGCAGGACCAGGAGGCCCAGATCAAGGCGATGATGGAGGTGGCCGCGCCCGGCAAGTTTCATGGTTACTTGAAGCCCTTGGCCGGGAGTTGGAACTGCTCGGTCAAGTACTGGACCGCCCCGGGTACCGCGCCACACGAGTCGACCGGAACGATCGAGAAAAAGTGGATCCTCAACGGACGCTTCCTCACAGAGGAATACAAGGGCACCGTCTTCAATAACATGCCCTACGCGGTCTTCAGCATCATGGGGTATGACAAGACGCAGAAGAAGTACTTTAACATTCATATGGATACCCTGGGTACTGGATTCGAAACCTCGCTGGGGACCTGTGATGCCTCCCGCAAGGTGTTCACGTTCACCGGGGAGGCCAAGTCAACCCTTGAGATCGTCAGCAACGACAAGAACATTGCGCGGGGGTTCGCCAAGGGTTCCGATGGGAAGGAGTGGGTGATCCTCGAGATCACCGCCACGCGCAAATAGCGTGGCCTCCGTCGCGTTTGGCGGGGGAACGCGACGGAGGTGAGACCGACCCGGGAAGCGGAGAGCGACCGAGTAGGGAGCACGCCGCAATTGAGTAGCTCGTCGCCGAGCAGGCGCGATTGCCGCGGCAAACGCGTCGCGATGAGGTTCAAGTTCAGGGAGAACGTAGCGTCCGACCCCCGTGTCGGACGTTGAAGACCAACGGTTTTCGGGTTGAGTTCCAGCAATTCAGCACGCCGACGGCGTTTGACGCCGAACGTCTCGACAATCTTCTTCCGGCGGACAAGCTCTACGACGCCATCGTAATGAACCCGCCATTCTCGGCGACCGGCGGTCGCGTGCGGAGACGCCGCACGGCGTTCGAGGCGCGGCCCGCCGATGACGATCCCGACCACACTGAGTACTGTGCGGGTCTTGTGTGCGGCGAGGATCTCCAGGGAGAGAATGATGTTGCGTGAGGCTTTCACCGCAACGCCTCGACCGGGTGCAGCGTCGCTGCGCGCCGGGCCGGCTGCACGCCAAAGAGAGTGCCGACCAAAAGCGCAAATGCGACAGCAAGAGCGAACGGCTCCCATGAGATCACGGCCGGGAACCGGGCAATCTTGATCAATAGCAGGCTGATCGCCCAGCCAAGGCCGCTTCCCAGAAACATGCCCAGCAGTGTGACCGAGAGGGATTCCGTGAGAAACTGGACGAAGATGTCCCGGCGCGTGGCCCCCACGGCGCGGCGCAGACCGATTTCCTTCACCCGCTCGCTCACTGAGATCAGCAGGATGTTCATCAAGACAATTCCACCGACGAGCAGACTGAGACCCGCCAGGGCGATAAGTAGGATGGACAGCGTTCTTGATGTTCCACGCGCCAGCTCCGCAATGACCATCGGAGAGACGATACGGAAGTCGTCCTCTTCCGGCGCCGTGATGTGATGACGCTCATGGATTAAGGCGCGGATGCCTTCTGCCTGTGTGGGCATCAAGGAGGCGTTTCTCGTGATTACACGTATCGCTCCGACATGATCGATGTTCATGATACGTCGCATGGCCGTCGTGATCGGAACAATGACACGATTGTCAAAATCGGTTCCCATCGGACTTGCCCCGCGTCTTTCCAGAACACCCTTGACGGTGAGGCGCACTTTGTTGACGTAGATAGTCTCATCGACGGGATCGGCGTCTGCGAAAAGCTCGCGCTGGATGGTCTGTCCGATCACGCAGACTCTCGCCATGGTGGCCACGTCCTGATGTGCGATCCCCTCACCCTCGACCGCGTACCAGTTCCAAGCCTCGTGCCAACTCGGTTCCACGCCCCAGAGCACGGCCTGGTACTGATTGGCGTCTCGCTTCACGTTCATTCGGAAGCTCCAGGCCATCGGGGAGACAATGTCGATGTCTTCGATGTGCTCTCGGACAGCTTGTGCGTCATCCAGGGTCAGGGTCGTGACCGTCATGTCGGGCGGGGGGAGGTCCTTCCCGCCGCCGGCGATCAGCATCATGGCGCGCGGGCCGAAGTTCTCCACTCGCTTCATGATCTTCTTCTCCGTCCCCTTGCCGATGGCCATGATAACCGTAAGGGCGGCGATGCCGACGATGGTCCCGGCCATCATGAAGAACGACCGTAGTTTGTTGGCCGCAAGAGCGGTCATGCCCTCCTGCGCAGGTCGAAGGATCCTCATTCTCTGGCCTCCCGACCGGCCGAGGATTCCGATTCGACTTCCGCGTCGCGCGGCTGCCGGACGGGCCCGTCCTCGGCGATTGTTCCATCTTTCAGGACAATGATCCGGTTGGCATGTTCGGCCACGACCCGGTTATGCGTGACCACAATGATCGTTCGTCCCTCACGGTGCAGACGCATGAAGATCGCCATCACCTCGGCGCCGCTTGCGCTGTCAAGGTTGCCGGTCGGCTCATCTGCTAAGATAATCGCAGGGTTGGTGATGAGCGCGCGAGCGATTGCCACCCGCTGCTGCTGCCCGCCGGAAAGCTCGCTCGGTTTGTAGTGCATCCGGTCGGCCAACCCCACTTCGGTCAACGCTCTCTTGCCGAGGTCCTCGGCATCCTCGGGGTAATCGTCCGCATAGATGAGCGGCAGCGTGACGTTTCTGAGGGCCTGCGCACGATCGAGCAGGTGGAACTGCTGAAAGACGAACCCGATCTTACTGTTGCGCGCGTGCGACAGGGCATCGTCGTCCAGATTCACCATGTCCACGTCGTCCAGCCGGTAATGGCCGGCAGTGGGCTTGTCGAGGCATCCCAAGATGTTCATGAGCGTGGACTTGCCCGTCCCGGAGGCCCCCATGATTGCCACATATTCCCCGCGCTCAACCCGAAAAGACACATCCTTAAGCACCGGAGTCGTAATGACTCCGTTTCCGTAAGTTTTCTCGATACCTTCCATTTCAATCACAATGGCACCTCATTGGTCCGTCCGTTCGGCGAGAACTCCGCCCAGCAGCACGGTCTCTCCTTCATCAAGGCCTTCGACGATCTCGATCCACTGTCCGTCCTTCCAGCCGACTGTGATCTCACGTGGCTCGGGGCCGCCGTCAGTTGGGATCCAGACGATGTTCTTACCGCGTTCTCTCTTCACGGCAGCGGTTGGCACAGCGAGTACGTTTGACCGACTTTCGAGGGAAATCGTCACGCTGGCTGTCATTTCCGGCCGGAGCAGTTCGTTGTAGTCCGAGGCAATCTCGACCACCACGTCGTAATTCACAACGTTTTCTTGAATGACGGCATTTGGGTAGATCGCGACTATCCGTCCCTTGAATTCCCGGGCCGGAAATGTGTCCACCGTGAAAGCCGCCTGTTGGCCGACATGAACTTGGCCGATATCGACTTCATCGACATATGCGTCCACCTGCAGGCGGTTCAGATCGATGATCGTTACGAACGTGGGAGCATTCAACCCTGCGGCAACCGTCTCGCCCTCCTGAGTTGAGACCGAGCCGACCACGCCCTCGATCGGAGCCGTGATGGTGGCGTAGGAAAGATGAATCCGGGCGTACTCCAGAGCGGCTCTTGCTCGAACGACATCGGCTCGGGCCTGCTTCAGGTTTTCGTCGTAGCGTGCCCCGGCTAGCCGCAGTGCCGTCGCAGTCACTGCGAGTCGGGCTTCCGCCACGCCTAGCCGCTCCTCCGCCCGGTCCCATTCGAGTTGTGCCGTCATCTCCCCTTCCCGCAACTCGTCCTGGCGCGCCATTTCCTTCCGGGCCAGTTCGACGGTCGCCTCAGTCTGTGCCAGTTCCGCCTCCGCCATCTCGATCTCTTGCGGAAGCAGGGTCTCCACGGCTGATAGCTTGGCTTCGCTGATCGCCAACTCCGCCCGCCGTTGATCAACCACTGCAACGAGGTCGGCTTTTTCCAACTCCGCCACAACTTGCCCCTTTTCTACGAAGTCGCCGATGTTGGCGTGCAACTGTTCGACCTTGCCGGAGATACGTGCGCCAACGCGAACTTCCGCACCGACCTGAGGCTTCACGGCGCCGGTGGCCAGCACAGAGGAGGAGAAGTCCCGCCGGATGACTTCCGTAGTCGACGAAGAGGGATTGTCGGCACTTGCATCACGCCAAGGCTTCCACCATACGCTGCCGATCGCCCCGATCGCGATCAGCGGGATGATCCAGAGAACGCGTCTCCTGTTCGTTCGCTTCAACGGTGCTTCTCCGCGATCATGTGGCACACACGGTATCTCCTGGGGACCAACCAGAACGTTGCCGGAAACGACCGATCACGGCCGGTCCTGACCATTTCCGTCACCCTGCATCCAATGCTTCATGGGACCCTGGCCCGCACAGCCGGCGCGCTTCCGCATCAGAGCGAAAAGCTCAGCCTGTTGTTCCCCTGTCAGGATCTCCTTCTCACTCAGAAGGCGATCGATGACTAGCCCCTGCATCTTGCGCTGGCCGGCCAGGATCTGCTCACGCTTGGCGAGGATCGCCTCGCGATTCGGCTCGTCAACCGCGATCAGGTCGATCATCTCGCGCCTCGCTTCGTTGATCGTGGCACACAGCTTCTGTGTGGCCTCCTTGAATTCCTTCAGACGCGGCTCAATCAGCGCCCATTGCTGCCGGGTCGTTCCCAACTTGCGATGCAACGGACACCAGATCGCGTCTTCCGCGGCCGGTGCATGGATGCCATCTCGGTTAGCGGGAAACGCTTGGGCAACCCAAGTCCCGATGAACGCCACGTTCAAAGCGACTGATAACACGATCAGTATCACGCCGATCTGTTTCGCCATGGCTACGGCCTCTCTCCGTTGCGCCCCGACGCTAGGGCTAGATAAGCCTCGGCCAAGGAGCCGCTCGGCGCCTCCTCGAGATAGTCAACGTTGTAGACAGCAAGGAGGTCAGCATCCTCCGGCGCGGGCCCGCAGGCCGCTCGTCCGCGCGCTGTATCCCAACCCATCAGCAGACCCACCGTGAGCCCGAGGGTCAGCACGGCCGCCGTTCCGACGCGCAGGGGAAAGGCTGACTCCATCCACCAGCGAAAAGGCAGCTCGACCGTTGCCCAGAAGGGCCTTCTCTGCCCCACGCGACCACAGGCCCGTGCCATCACGCGGCCCGCGAAGCCCTTCGGAACCGGCGGGGCGGGAGCATTCTCGAGAACAGCCGCCAACCGCCGCAAACCAATCAGCGCGTCCTGACAATCATGGCAGGATTCGAGATGGATCTTCACTTTCTCCTGCACGCGACGCGGTAGCTCACCGGCCAGGTAGACGTCCAGCTTTTCTCGCGTTTTCTTGCAGCGCATCGTCACGCGTCCTCCAATATCAACAAACGGGCGAATCTTCGAAATCCCCCGCAAGAAATCTACTCCCGCAGCAGATCCTTCAAGAGCTTCTGGAGTGTGTTCCTGGCACGGGCGAGCAGCCTCTCGACCGCCTTGGGCGAGAGTTGCATCGCCGACGCAACCTGGCGGCAGGCCAAACCCTCGAAATACCTCAGGACGATGGCCATGCGCTGTCTCGATGGCAGACTGGCGAGAGCACGGCGGACGGCCCGATCTCTATCCCGTTCGATCATCTCATTCAGCGTGGAATGGTCATCGGTAGCAGTGTCCGCCAGGTCGTTGGCTACGACGGGGCGAGCTTTCCGGGCCCGGTCGAGACACAGGCGTGTGACGACCCGATACAGGTAGGTTCGGAAACTCGCGGTAGGCCGGTAGCGTGGCGCTGCGCCGAGGATCCTCAGGAAAGCCTCCTGGGCAACATCTTCGGCCTCCGCGTGGTGCCCCAGGAAGCGATATGCAGCACTCCACGCGTTCTTCTGATGCCGCAAGACGATCTGCTCGAAAGCTTCCAGATCGCCCTCGGCGACGGCTAGCATCAGTTCTTCATCACCGCGCATAGTCGGCCAACGTTCCGTCGGATACCGTGATAGAACTCTTCGCTACCCGCCGCTCAGATTAGCAGGGTAACCGAGGTCTCGCAGAATCGACAAGGCTCGCTCGCGGTGATCGCCCTGGATTTCGATTCTGCCCTGGTTGATCGTGCCACCGGCGGCGCAGGCCGATTTCAACTTCGCCAGAATGGTGTCCAAGTTCAACGCGACAGGGTTGAGCCCTCTGATGACGGTCATGGTCTTGCCCTTGCGGCGTTTCTCTCGGCCAACGCTGGCAAATTGGTCCTTGGGCAGCAGGACAGCGCCCGATTTGCTACGTGGGCAGGCACACTGCGCCAAGGGTTGTTCGCACACCTCGCAGGTGACGGGGCGCTCCAGCGGTGTTCCATCAAACAAGCCCGACATTTGGAGGATCGTACACGCTTCCTGCCGCGTGTTCGACGCGCTTTCGGAAGCCCACCTCAATGCTGCTTGTGCTCCCGATCAACTCAGATACACTCCGGGGCGATGGCCGGCGAAGGCTTGATGACCCTGGATGAGGCAGCTGCCTATTGGGGGATGGCCGAAAAAATCTTTCGTCGATGGATGAGGATGTCAACAGATAAGGAACCTGGAGATTCCATGAAGATCGCATTACCGTCAGATGGCAAGGAGGTTGATGACCATTTCGGACACTGCCAGTGCTTCACCATCTTCACCGTGGACGACGAGAACAAGATCGTATCGGAGGAGACGTTGACTCCCTCACCCGGTTGCGGATGCAAATCGAACGTCATCCCGCAGCTTGCAAGCATGGGGGTGTCGGTGATGTTGGCCGGAAGCATGGGCGGCGGAGCGGTGAACGTCCTGTCGAGCAACGGGATCGAGGTCGTTCGAGGCTGCGCGGGTGATATGCGCCAAGTGGCCGAAGCGTGGCTGGGAGGGCAGATCGACGATTCCGGGGCGGCCTGTCAGTCCCACGGTCCTGGGGCCTGTCCGGGGCATCCGTGACGGCGCGCCGCAAAATAGGAGTGACTTTTAGCGCCGGCTCCGCGACGTGAAAAGCCATTTCTATCGCGGGCCGGTGTTCGGGAGCATACGCGGACAGGTTGGCATCGACGCCTCTGTACGATCCACCGGTCCCCAGAAGCTCATTCTCGTTGCACGGTATGACGGCATCGATCTCCCCGGAGACACGTGCCGGGTCCTTGTCATCGACGGGCTTCCCCAAGGCCCAGGGCTAATCAATCGCTTCTTGGATGAGTGTCTCCAAACCGAATCGCACCGACCGGCACAAATGGCGGTTCGTCTGATCCAGGCAATTGGCCGAATCTTTCGTAGCAACCGGGATCACGGAGCGATCATCCTGTGTGGCACGGGTATCCAGCGTTGGCTGAGAAGCCGTGGCCACGAAAGCTCGAAGACGACCCATACTCCACCGATGCTAGAGTGACGTCCAGCCAAAAAAGCTGGCATTCGGGAGGTAAGACGAGTCAAACGTTCTTGCGGCGGACGGTGGCGACGAAAGCCCGTCGGGGGCGTCCAAAACGTCGTGGCAGATTCGTGGCAGGAGCAGTGTCAAAACAGTCCAGAAAGCAGCGCCGAGCCAGTCAGGGAACAGAATGTAAGTCCTTTCACCATAGGCGTTTGCGGCCTTCTACGCGGGATTATCATCGGCTGTTTTCTGCTTCCAAAGCTGGACGTCGGCGGTTCGAATCGGCCGGTCCGTTGTGATGATCCTTGGCTTGGCGAGCGGCGACGCCAATCTACGCTTTTTGGGGGGCACGCAGGCGTCAATCGCGTGTCATTGGACATCATGTTATTCACCAGTGGGCGAAGGAGCATCCATCGGTCCGCTGCTCCCGGTTTACTCGCGTTCTTGACGGCTTTCACGGGAAGCCAAGTCACGCATCGATGTTGCGTTGAAGGAACGGTCAGCCTGGACGTTCACACTATCGCTATCAGTTGCTGCACTCGCTCATGGCGCAAGTTCCGGGCGTGTGGCTTGCCCCAACCGACCGCCCCAGAAGATCACGATGGCTGAAGGAAACGGTGCCGATGTACTGGCGTCGCCAAACTTCAAGCGGCCGCGGAGGAAGATGATTTGACCGCGTCTTGCGTAGCGGTGCCACCAGCCGGTGTCCGTGCGACTCGGAACAAGGGTCACGACGGTCGCGCCGGCTAGCGACTCCTCGTAGGCCTTGCGCATGAACGCAGCGATCTTTCGGCCGTACGGCGGGTTCATCCAAACGGTACCACGCCAGTGCTGTTTCAGTGTGTCCTGCTCCTTCGTGAAGTAGCGTTCGCACTTCGCATTCTGCGGACATGCGCAAGCGTCGAGGTCAAAGTGGAAGATCTCGTTGAGCTCCGCAAAGAGGTCATCCGGCGTGGACCACTCGTCGCAACTGCTGGAGAAGTGCACGCCGAGTCGCGAACTCATTGGATTGCTCCGTTCACGGCCGAATCCGACATTCGAATGCGACCTTGTGCCATCGGTTGTAGCGGCCTTCATGCTGGGCTCGGCGGTACATCGGTCGCCGATTAACGCGACACGGCGCCCGTGAGCGTTTGTACTTGCGTCCACCCTTACTAGCGGATGAGTTGGACTCCGCGTTTCAGGCGGCCTGCTCGCTCGTCTTTCTCTTCGCATCGGTCTTCTCGGAAGACTGGAATCTGCGCCTGCAAGGCTGGCATACACCGTCGGGTTCCGCGACCGAATCATCCACCCATCTCGAGCCGCTCTCCCGATCACAAGGAAGCCGGGGTGCTTCCCGAGAATTCGACCCGGAGGGGATTCGCCATGAATGACTGGGGTGGCTCAAGGTTACGCAAGTGCCGTATCGGAGCGGGCGTTAGAGCGGGACGGGCGAATTCACCAAGACCGTATACTCTCGGTGGATCATGATCGAGATCCACAAGATCCCACCAGCCTGCCGACGGACTACAGTAAGCGCAGGAGCAAGGCGAAAACGCACAGGGCCTCGAGGCAGAACAAAGCCAAGAAAGAAGGCACCCGGTTTCCTGGCTGGAAGATGAAGAGTGGCGTCGCGATCCTGTCTGGGGTTCTTCTGAGTAGTAGTACGATAAACCGCCAGAGACGCGTTGCGGCCTGACCGTGGCGCGGTTCTGTAGCGGGGAAAGGGTGTCCGTTGCCTCGTTCTACTATTGGCAGGAAGCTCCAGCAGGCGGCACGCCGTGGGCGTATGCCCGCGCGACCCGACGTCTTCCGGCAGGTCGCGGTGGTTCCAGCACCACCGGCGATGCTGTCGGCTGCGTCTGCTGGTGACCCGGGTGCACCGACCGTATCGATCCAGCTCCCGTGCGGAACACGCGGCAAACCGACCTACTGTTTCGCTGACAGCCGCTCGACACGCGACGTCCGTATAACCCGGCTGTAAGCTACAGCAAATAATGCACTTACGAAAACGGTCGATTTCGTCAAGCGGTGATCCGTGGCCGTGCTACGTGGGTGCTACTCTTGGCCAACGTTTACGAGGGCGGTTCTTCAGCGCGCGGCTGACCTGTTCCTGTGCGTCATTAAGGAGAAGCGAAGCTCATGATCGACATCGGCAACGAGGAACTCGTTCCGATGCGTCAAGTGCCAGCAAAACTGCCACCGAGGGCGAACGGGAAGCACGTGCACGCTACCACGGTGTACAGGTGGATCAACCACGGTGTGCGTGGTGTCAAGCTCAAGAGTCTCAAGGTCGGCGGCACGACGTACACATCGACCGAGGCGTTGCAACGCTTCACCGAAGGGCCTCGCCATCCGGCGACTTCGAGTAGCCACGCTGCTCGCTTGGTAACCAGCACGAGATCGAGAGAACTGCTCGCACAGTGCATGAGATCCTGGGCCTCCGAATTTGAGCGTGACGATCGTAAGGTTGAATAATAAGCAGTCTGTGTAGGGCGCTGCAAACTCCCGCACCACGTAGTGGTGACTGCCGCATGTTGCGACGCACATCTGTTTAGGCAAACTCCGCCAGGAGAAGCTCACGAATATCATCAAGCGGCTCGCGCACCACGCCTCCACGAGACTGCCACAATTCTGGCACCGAAGATGCGATTCAGTTTAGCATCGTCGGTGGACTCAGCAGGTGGCGATCGCCCGACACGGTCGCCGACAGCTGGATTCTGGATGATTTGGCAGGAGGCTCAGGCAAGGAACATTCGGGAGACACAACTCGGAGATCGCGTGACATGTCGCCAATGTGGCCATCGTTTGCTCGCCGGGCGACTTTTTGCGTCTGATGCCAGCTTGGCGTGTCCCCGACGAACTGGCCATCGGTCGCTTCCGCAGGCGAAAACGCCTGGCCCAGGGATTCTGCCGAATACGGGACGACAAACCCGAAGGGCGATGTCGCATGGGAACGCTATTTCGATCCTCTCGCCGATCCTTTCGCCTTGATTCGGTCGTTACATCTTTCTTACAACCAGTTGATGCCCCTGGACGTAGTAATCGGATAGCAGTAAGAGATCATTCACGTCCGCGAACCGATCTGCCCGGTGGTGACGTTTTCAGGGAACTGCAACCTTGCGTGGTGCGTCTCATGTACTAAGGGATAGACAGTTCGTGCGTGTAGATGAATACTGGGGTAAGCTGTGCACCGGGCGGCAGACTCGGCAGGGACGCCTCAAACACGCTCGGCTAGCAGCGTGTTGAAAAAGGTAGCGGCCGCCCCCCGTGGCGGACGTTGCGCGGCGAATAGCGTGGATCTGGAGGTTCGTTCGGAACTTCTCAACAGTCAGCTAGAGAGGAACTGTGTGATGATCAATCTCAAGCGTCGCACCTCCGTACTGGGTCTGGCCAGCCTTTGGGTTTTGTGTGCAGCGGGGTCCGTGCCCGCGGGCGATTCGCCGGTGACGGTCAACACCGCCGGGTCTTGTAAGGATCCTCTAAGGGAACGGACTGTTTACATTCCGTATGAGAGACTGCGAAGCGTTTTCGAAAGAGAGGGAAGGGGCGTCTTTCTGCCGTATGAACAATTCCAGGAGTTGTGGCGGGCTGCACGCGAGGCCTCGTCGAAGCCGCCGGACGCGCGTCCGCCGGTGGAGGCATTGATCACCGAGGTTGCGAGTGATGCAGAGGTCGCGGCGGACGTGGTCCGGGTCGTCTCACGTCTGCGCATCGAGGTCTTGACAAAAGGATGGCATCAGATCCCGCTACGTCTCGGTGACGCCGCGATAACCTCGGCGAAGATCGACGATCGGCCGGCGCGAATCGTCGCCGACGGCCGCGGCGGACATCGGTTGCTTCTGGAGAATGAAACTGCACTTGCGCGCGAGGTCGAACTTACGCTCGAATACGCCAAGGCCTTCACGAAGTCGCCCGGTCGAAACAGCGTGTCGTTTGAGGCGCCGCAAGCGCCGGTGAGTCGGTGGCGCGTGCGAATACCCGAGGCCGGGGTCAAGGTCGACATTCACCCGCTCATTGCGGCGACGGAAGTTCCGGTTGAAAACGCGAAAGAAACGAAACCGGACGAGACCGTCGTCCTGGCCTTTGTGGGGGCCGCGCCACACGTACGGATCGACTGGACGCCTCGTGCGGACGGGGCCACGGGACTGACCGCCTTGGTGTCTGCAGAGTCCTTTCAGCAAGTACACGTGTACGAGGGCGTCGTCCGCACACACGTGACCATCACCTACGATATCAGCCGAGCGCCCATCGATCAACTCGTCCTGGAGATTCCTACCGAGCAAAAAGTCATCGGTGTATTCGACGCCAACATTCGACAGTGGTCGGTGGAAACCCATGGCGACGTACAACGAATTACGGCGGAGTTGTTCGAGGTGGCCCGAGGTCGGCAGAACGTGACTGTGGAATTGGAACGGTTCACGGGTGACGCCACGCTGGCAGGCACGGACGAAATCGTCGTTCCGCTCGTCCAGGCGGTAGATGCGGACCGGCAGCAGGGCGTGCTGGCCGTAGCGGTGGCCGAGGGCTTGCGCGTCGAGACCGCCCGCCGTTCCGGTCTGATGCAAATTGACGCCTCCGACGTACCGCACGCGTCTTCCGCCGCCCGGGCCGCCGATCGATGGGCGTTGAGTTATCGTTATGCCGCGTTGCCGTTTGAACTGGCCTTGAGGATCGAGAAGATCAAACCGCGCATCACCATGGATACACTGGTGGAAGCGGTTCTCCAACCGGAAGCGATGACGCTCCACGTGCAGGCCATCTACGACATTAGGAAAGCCGGCGTTTTTCGCTTGGGGCTCAATATCCCTCCTGGGTATTTGGTGCGAACGGACCGTGTCGTTCAGGTGCCGGGGGTTACGGCCGTCAAGCCCGAGAGCATCACTTATCCCGAGACTTTGGACGATCGAACCGAAGTCATCGTCAATTTGCGGGAACAGGCGCTTGGACGGGTAGGGTTCGCGTTTGACCTGTTCAAACGGCTGGACGAACCCGATTTGCAGGAACCGACCGGCCACGCCACCGATGTGGCGATCGGGTGTCCACGAATCGCCTCGGCGGATGTGGAGCAAGCGACAGGGCGGTTGGTTGTTTACGCCCCTGAGTGCCTCCGCCTTAACCCGGCGGCAGCCGAGGGACTTCGTAGCGTCTCATTGTCCGATGCGATGAACGGCATGCAATCAGTCGTAGGGCGCAGTGCGCCGTCATCGGGAAACGCCGGTTCCGTATCCAACATTGCCGCCTATGCATTTGCCAATGACCCCTTCACGCTGACGCTTAAAGCCGAGCGACGCAAGCCGCACGTCACCGTTCGTCAACTGCTCGCGGCCAGAGTGGAAACCGGGGTGGTCAAGTACACCGCGACCTTCCTTTACGAAATTCGATACAGCGGCGTTGAATCGTTGCGTCTTGACGTGCCCGCCGATCTGGCCGCAAAGATCCAGAACGACACTCGCGGTGTGAGTGAATCGGCCATCGATCCGCCGCCGGAGGATGTGTCGGACGGCTGCATTGCGTGGAATCTGCGAGGAGACAAGGTCTTCAAAGGGACCGCAACCATCAAGCTGTCCTGGGAGACTGGGATCGATGCACTCGACATCGGGAAGAGCGCGACGATCACCATGCCGCGCCTCGTGCCGCGGGACGTCGACCGTGCATGGGGTCAGATTGTCCTGGCGAAAGCCGAGACGATCGATATCCGGGCCGTGGAAGACGAATCATCAATCTCGCCGGTCGGTCTGCGGCCGATCGATCCGCGCCATGACCTGATGCAAGGCGTCGATCCGGCGACCGTACAGGACGCCGCACGTGCCTTCGAGTTTCATGACAACTGGGCCTTAGCCGTCACCGCGACTCGTTACAAACTCGAAGAACTGAAGCACACCAGCATCGAACGTGCCTTGATACGAACCGTCGTCACGCGAAGCGATCGAATCTCGACCCAAGCGTTATACCGCGTGCGCAGCGCACGGCAGCGGCTGGCCGTCAATCTCCCGGAGGGCGTGGAATTCGACAGCGACCCGGTCCGAATCAACAACAAGCCGGTGCCTCTTGAACAAGGGCGGACGGGCGAGTACTTCGTGCCGCTGGCAGGGTCCAACCCCCAAGAACCGTTCCTGCTCGATATCCGCTATGTTCTGCCCTCGGGGAGTTCGTGGCTTGCGGGTCCGGTATTTCCGTCCGAGCCCGCGGTGCAGAAAGAGTATCTCGGTGCCTACCTCCCGCCGGAGTGGGTGTTCCTCGGGTCTATCGGTCCCTGGACCGATGAGTTGCGCTGGCGATTCGATGATTCTCTTGGTTTCAAGTCGTATCCTCGGCGAAACGATGCAGAGCTCGTATCGTGGGTAACCCAGGGTGTCGGCGTATCGGCCAATCCCGGCGAGACATTTCAAACCGACGGACGGTTCTATCTGTTTTCGACCTTGAGACCGCTGCCGCCGCCTGACGGCGCCCTCACTCTGGTCACCATCAACGAGGATCTGCTCAGCGCAACCGTCTTCGTGATCGTGGCTGCCGTTGGGATATTTCTACTGCGCTACCCGGCACGAATTCGCTTTCTTGCGGTTGGCGCGTTTCTCACCATGCTCGTACTACTCGGAGTCTTTGTGCCCACGTTTTCGCGACAGATCATCGGCGCAGTCTTGTTCCTGGCGATTCTCGCGGTCACCGTTATTTTGCTGGTGCAATACTTCGTTTGGGTACGACCGCGCGATCCGGATTTCATCGCCCGAAGGGAAGCGCGTCAGCAAGTCCGGATGGCGAGAATTCGCGCGAAACTCGCTCTCGCGCCGGCCGCGACGGTACCGGATCCTCAATCGCTTTCCGGGGCACCGCCCAAGGTCGACAAGTCGGCGAAACGCGCCGCGGATTCCGGCGATGATAAACGGAGTGAACCGGAGCAGCAGGAGGGAGGAGCGAAAAATGAATAGTCGCACTATCCTGATACTGCTGTCGGTGCTCACGGGTCTGATCGGCACAGGCCGATACGCTCTCGCCGAATTCGAACCGACCGTTTCAGGCGAGATGAACCGAGAGATTTACATTCCCTTTGAAGACCTGTCCGGTTTGCTGGAGGACCAACCGGAACGCGTGCTTCTTTCGCGCGCAGAGTATGAGTCTCTCCTGGACAAGGCTCGCAAGCAGCCGGAAGCACACGCGCCGCGATCGGTCATGCTCGCCGCCGCTGAATATGTGATCGCCATCGAGCAGGCGCGTGCGGTATTGGTAGGCACGATATCCGTCGAAGTCTTGAACGATGGAATGCACACGGTAGACCTCGGCTTGAACGGCGTCGGACTCCGCGCCGCGACGCTCGATGGACAGGGCGCTCCGATCGGTCGTGGCAAGGACGATGCCCTTGAGCTATTCGTCGAGGGCGTGGGGAGCCATGAACTGGTGCTCGACATGGTCACCAGAGTAGAAACCACCGCTGCGTTCCAATCCCTACAGTTTCAAGTGCCGACACCGCCCGCCACGAGAATGAGCGTGGTCGTCCCGGGAAACGTCGAGCTCAGGAAAGGCGCCACTGTTATCAATCGAAGTTTCGATGAAGACGCCCAAACAACTCGTTTTGAGTTGCTGCCGCAACGGGCCGGCGTCGCATTGGTTGCAGACGAAGCCGCCCAAGTGACCCGCGCAGAGCCTGCGGCGGTTCCGGGTACGGTGTCGCTGGTGATGACGCTGAACAGTCGGCTGCTGCAAAGCCGGCGTGTGGTGGTCGCCCGTGCCGTCATAGTGGATGAGATCACGGAGGCCTACGAACGGCTGCACGCGACCTTTTCCATGAATGTGCTCCATCGTCCGGTGGATCGGTTTCGCTTCGCCTTGCCGGTCGGATTCGAGCCGACCAATGTCAACTCGCCTTTGCTTTCCCATTGGGGAGTAGATACGGCCGGGCCCGAACACGTACTCGACGTGTGTCTTCGCGAGCCGGCTACCGGCATGGTGCGCATTTCGTTTTCAGGCGTTTCCAAGGAGGACGTGTCGAGGCTCGCGAACTGGACATTGCCGCAAGTCCGCCCACTCGACGTGGCCTGCACGGCCTCCGTGGTAGGCGTCCTCCTCGAGGATGGGCTCGAGATCACGACGCTGAAACCCGAGAATCTGATCCCCATCGACACCACCGTGCTTCGGGGCGCGCTGCCCGCCACTCTATTGGAGCGCAGCGCCGGCGAGCCGCGTCTGCGAACGGTGGCAGCCTACTATGCGCCGATCGGAATCGACGCCACCGAGCTTCGGGGCCGGTTCGAGAAGCCTGCCGCACGTTTGTCGGTGAAGACGAGCATTCTGTTAACGCTCGATGAGAAAAATCTTCATGCGCGCGGCGGGATTTCGTTGCTTCCGGAGGTCGAGAAGATCTTCGATGTCGCTCTTTCTGCTCCCAGCGAGTGGCATATCCACGATGTGACCGACGCGGCCGGCAATAGCCTACCGTTTGACGTGTACGAAGCTGACTCTTTGGAAGAGTCCCGAGTTCGCGTTCATCTGCCGTCCAGCGTTCCACCGGGGCACGTGTACGGCATCTTCTTCCAGGCCGTCCATACTCCCGCGGATTGGCTGTCCGATTGGACTTCCACGCGGGTCGTCTTCCCCGTGTTTGCGGTTGTCGGTGCCTTGCGCGATGTCGGCGCGATCGCCGTGCGCGCAGGCGAAGATATGGCCGTCTACCCGCAAACCATGGATCGTCTTACGCCACTCGATGAGGATGAAAAGGCCGCCTATGGTCTGGCCGAAATGACCGCATCCTATCAGTCGCCGGCCTATCGCTACGAAGCACAACCCTATCATGCCACGTTTCGTGTCGAGCGGACCGCGCCGCGACTGACGGCCCGGACGTACTCGTTTGTTCGATTGGAAAGCGAGCTTCTTACGGCGCATTACGAAATCGCGTACGACATCGAGAAAGCGCGTACACGGAAGTTGTCGCTTCGGCTCCCGGAGTCCACGCCGCCCGACCTCTCGATCCAAGCGCTCGACGGCGTGGTGATCAAGGAATACCAGGGATCGATGGTCGACGGAATGCGGCGGTGGACCATCGAACTGGCGGAGGGTCACCGCGACACGGTGCGGCTAGCGGTCGACTTCGAACAAGGGCTGGATACTCCGGATGAGAAGGAACTGGAGCTTCCCATCATTTTGGCTGATGACGTCGTGTATCAGTCGGGATTTGTGTCCGTCGAGGGCGGTCCGGAGGTTGACTTGAATATCACCAGCCATCCGCGCAAGGTAGATGTCGGTGAGTTGTCGGGTGCCACGTACCGGCCGGAGCGCGCCGTGCTCGGTCCGCGAAGAGGAGGCGGTGTATTTGCGTTTGTCGGCGATGGACCCGAGGTGACGGTTCTCATTTCGCGACCGCCGGAATACGCCCTACCGCCGGCCATCGTGCAGCACGCGGAGCTGGTCACGCTGGTGTCGGACGATGGCGTGAGTCAATCGGCGGCCCGATTCCATCTGCGCACGAAGGCGGCCTTCTTGCAGATCGAACTGCCCGCAGATTCAATCCTCTGGTCAGCCGAGCTGGACGGCATGCCGGCCAAACCGCAACGGGAGGGCGGGCACCTGTTACTGAGCGTACCGGCGAAAACCGCGAACGACCTGCGTGATTTGCAGATCGTCTACGAAACGCCGGTCGAAAACGCCGCGTTCTGGAGCGATCTCAACGTCTATGCGCCCCGTCTTCTTCTTCGCGCTGATGGAGGGAATTCGCCGGGCATTGATGTGCCGGTGGCCAACCTCGATTGGCACCTCTACCTCCCGACCGGATTTGACGTCGTCAATCACGGCGGAACGGTGACCGGCACACCGGCCGCCGCTCCGGAACTCGCCGTGTGGACCATGTCCAAGTTCCTCTACAGGCTTGCCGGAGGCGTGAATCTCTTCTACTACTTGCCGAAACTAAGTCGTGCCCGCGAGCTCTCAACCGGTTCCCTGTCGAGAATCAAAGGGATCGCGACATCGAGCAGGATTTATGAAGCTGAGTCCCCTACGAGTCGAACGCAGGCCATGCGGCGTAGTCGCAGAGCACGGTCTAGCAAGAAAAAAGCGGAGGAAACGCAGCCCGCCACACAGGAGGGAAGAGTCGCGGGGATCGCGGGCGCCGACGAGAAGAAGGGCGACCAAGTGGCCGCCGGTGGTCGCCCCGGCAGGTGGACACTCGAGGGCGTTCGGAGCTTGAAAATCGACCTCGAGCGATCCGGTCAGTTGATTGAGTTTCAAAGCCTGGGACACGATCCTCGACTAGACGTGACACTGATCAACAATCGCCGCGTCCGCTCGTTGACCTGGGGCTTGGCATTGGGAATCGGCGTTTTCGGGTTGGCGCTGACAAATCGTTCTGCCCGCTCAAAGGCCCTCTATGTCATTACAACATTCTCCGTCGCCACGCTAGCTCCGCTGATTTCGGGCAGCCCTGGAATGATGTACATCGCCAACCCGTTGGTGTACGTCGCGTGTTTGCTCGTGCCGTTCTACCTCCTTGTACGCTTGATAAGGTGGTCCGCAAGAAACTCTCGTGGGCCACAAGTCCAACCGACGGTTGCCACGGCGATTGTGGCACTCGCCCTGATTACTTGCCAAACCGCCCAAGCGGAGCCAACTCACCCCACAGGGCAGCCAGACGATCCGGTGTTCGTGCGCCTGGTGGAATCCGCCGGGCCGATGACAGTCCCGGACGACGCGATTATCGTGCCGTATGATCCAATGCTGAATGCCGGTATATTCCCCGGCACCACCCCCGCCGATCAGTTGCTGGTTCCCTACCGAAAATACGTCGAGCTGTGGAATCTGACGCATCCACGGGATCCTCTGGCGTTCAAAAGGTCGTCAGCGGACTACGTCCTAGCGGGCGCCGCTTTCTCAGCTACGCTCGAAGGCGACCGGCACCTCAAGCTGACCGGTCATCTCGATATCGACGTGCATACCGAAGAGCCGCTTGCCGTGCCGCTGCTACTCGGCGGCGGCGTAGTGATACAAGCGGCTCTCGACGGCGCACCGGCCCGAATGGGTGTCGCCCGTTCGGACTTTGTGGAGAACGGGACGCAAGGTGACGATGCAACCATCGCCCCTTTGACATTACCCCTCCAGGGAAAAGGCAGGCATCGGCTCGACCTGACCGTACGGTTACAAGTCGTACGAAGAGGTGGTTGGAGTATCGTTGCGGGTCGGCTCCCGACGGCCCCTGCCACTACCTTGACATTGCAGGTTCCCGGCACCGGCACCGAAGTTCGACTGAGTGGCGCGTGGGACAATCGATTTCACGAAACGACATCACCTATGGAGACAATCGAAACCGCGCTGGATGAGAGCGGTTCGATCGGAATCGAATGGCGGCCGAAAGTCCACGAGGGATATGTGGACCCTAGTCTGACCGCCACATCCGATGCCCTGTTCGATGTTCGCGAAGACGGCCTGCGCTTGATCTGGCAGCTCAACCTTGATTTCGGTCGAACCGAACGCGACGGCTTTACCGCCATCGTGCCCGGTGACTATCTGGTGCAAACGATCGACGGACCGAACGTTCGGGGGTGGGTTTCAAATCTGCTCGATTCGGCTGACGACCGGCTGCAAAACCAGGAACTCCGGGTTTCGCTGCTGAGACCCGCCCGCGAGAGTGGAAACGTCACCATTGTCCTGCACCGCACGGCTCTGATCGGGCGGGAAGCCACGACACCGTTTGACGTGCCGGCCGTTGAGGCTGCCGGCGCGGTCCTGCACAGCGGGCGATTGACCATTCGCCGCAGCCCGCTGCTGAGCGTACGAACAAACCAGGCGGTCGGTGTAACCCGGACCGACGTGTCGGAAGATGCCCTGAATATGGCACGCGTGGTCGACAACGGTCAAGAGAGCCCGCTGGGCGTGCAGGCGTATCAGGCCTATCAGTTCACGACCACACAGTTTCACATCGAATTGACCGCCGCGTCAACCACGTCCCGACCGAGCGTCGATATTCAGACTGTATTGCGAATCGGTGATCGGCAACGAAAACTCGAAAGCCGCCTGAGTGTCAGCCCACAGGCACACCCGGTCTATCAAGTCCGGGCTGCGATTCCGGATGACCTGGTGGTCGACAATGTTCTCGCACCAACTGCGTTCGAATGGTCGATCGTCTCCGAGGACGACCGGAAGATATTGAACGTGTACCTCTCCACGGGTCGCCACGATCGTTTCTCCATCCAGATCCACGGCACGCTCGGCGAAGAGACTGCGATCGAATCGCTCTCGCTACCTAGGGTCGAAGTACTCGATGTTCTTTCTCAACAAGGCGAAATCGTCGTTCAGTCAGACCCGGCGATCGCAGTTCAAACGGCCGAGTTACAGGACTGTCGCGAGATCGCTTTGGATCGAACCTATGGTTGGCTCTCGGCTGAGCAACGCCCGCTATCCCGACTGGCGATCAGGTACACGTCACCGACCTATTCCGGCTTGGTGCGGATTTCATTCCGTGAACCTATCGTCACCTGCTCCACGCTGACCAACGTGCGCGTCACGGCTACGGCGGTGGAGGAGACGGTTCTGTTGGACTTCGGCATCGAGCGAGCCGGAATCCGACGGATCGAGTTCTTCTTGCCAGGATGGATGAAGGACGCGCGGATTTCCCTACCCCTGCTTCGCCAGAAGTCGGTAGCGCCGGTCTCTGATGCGCCTGATGCCGCGGTTCACGTTTCGCTTCTACTGCAGGATGACATCATGGGCCGCCTGCGGGTGCTGGTCGAAAACGACCGACCGCTGACCACTCTCTTGCAGCGCGCGCCGGTGCCCATTGTGGAGACCGGACGGGTCGAGCGTCAATTCGTCACGCTGGAAAACGCCGGCCGCGACGAGGTACTGATCGACAAGCTGGAGCACTTCGAAACGCTGTCGCACCAGCAGAAGGAATGGCGGACATTGACCGATTTGCTCGGCGGTTCGATCACTCAAGCTTATGTCGCCAACGCGCAGGATCCTCTGCTGACTTTCAAGACCAAGGAGCGGGATGTCGTCGAGACGGCCGGCGCCCGCATCGGACTGGCGGAGACGGTCCTGACGGCTGATTCATCCGGTGCCTACCGGGCGGCACTATCCTATCGAATGGATAACCGGACGGAACAGTTCCTCGAGGTCGAACTTCCGAAAGACGCGCAGCTCTGGAGTGCGATGGTGGCCGGTGAACCGGTCAAGCCGGCACGAACTACCGGCGCAAGCGGTTCTCGCCGAGTCAGAATCCCGCTTACCAGGACGGCCGCAGGCGACCTGGACTATGTCGTACTCCTCAAGTACGGCGGTTACATGCCGGCACCGGGCGGACTTCGCCGCGTCGAGTTTCCTCTCATAGCAACGGTCAATATCCCCGTCGAGCTCAGTCAGGTACGGTTATTCTTGCCCGACACGCAACGTTGGTCGAACTTCTCGGGCACCATGCGCCGCGTGCTCGGCGAGGGCGATCTGGCAGCGGGCGTCGTTCGGTACCAGACTCGGCTGGTGGAACGCCTGATACGCACGATGCTGGGTGACAGCCCGTTCGCGCAGGTCCGAGCCGCGGCAAACCTGGAAATCCTGAAACCCCAGACCGCCGAGTATCGCCAGTTCGCCTCGCGATACGGGTTCAATCGTGACCTGCAACAGGAAATCGTCTCCAACGACGCCATCGTCCGACAAGCTGAAGTGCAGAGCAAGGAACTGATTGACGAGCGCCAATCCGGCGGTGTGAAGGACAATAGAGATAAACTGAATTCCGTGTATGCAAACCAGGAAATCAGCCGGGCCAGAAACCGCGTTCGAGGTCTGCCCGACAACTTCAGACAGACGGAGTCGAGCACGGATGGACAACGCCAGGACGAACAATATTTTGACCTCGGTTGGCTCCCCGCAAACAAACTGGGGCAACTCGAAAAAGCAGAGTCGTCGGAAGATCTAGAGGAAGAAGAGATCGAACCGTCCTTCACGGCAGACTATGATGCCGATGCCCGGAGTCAGCAGAGGCAAGCCGCCCGACAGCAATCGCAGACGATCTTCCAATCCGATTCAGTCGAGCGGTCCGACCTTCGGCAAGGCAAAAAGCAACGGCGAGTGCGCCGTGGCGAGACCAACGAGGCGGTAGCGCTGTATCAACAACAACTTCAGAAACCGCGCGGGCCTGCTGAGCAGGCTGATGCTGAGTATGACACCGTCGAGGCGTCTGACCATGATATTGTGGGCGACATCGCCAGGTGGGGCATCCCCGTCGGAGCCTGGCCCGAAGAGGGCGCGGGTCTTGCAAGCTTGGCCGTTGAGTTCCCGGCGCGCGGTGTCTCGTTCTTTTTCACGACGCCGCGGGGAGAAGTGACCATCACCGCCCGATCCGTGTCTCATCAGTTCATCGAAACCATGCGCCGCATCGGGCTGGCCCTTGCCGTGATCGCGATCGGCACCGTGGGCTGGGTCGCGCGGCTGAAATGGCATGCGTGGTTCACGCCCCGGGCCTGGTCCACGCTCGTGATTGTTTGCGGCTTTGCAGGCGCCATTATAGGCGTACTGCCGATACTGGGTTTGGTTATGCTTGTGGTCGGCGTCGGTGCGAGAATCGCTCTTCGGCGCCGCGAACGCGCCGTGGCGTTGGCCTAATCTCAGACCCCAAACCATCCACCTGCTTCGCTGGCAGTCGCTGCCTGGCTCACACCCCGAGAATGTCGCCTGTAAACTGCTGTAGACAAACGACTTACGAGGCAGGTCCGATTTCTCCGAATGGTTATCTGGCATCGTGCTACACGGGCGCTACGTCTGATCGGCGTTCATCGCCTCGGTTTCCGCCATTGCCCGCTGGGCCTAGAGCCGAACAAGGAACATACGGCAGGGACTGCCGGTATGCTCGGATGAATGCCAAGCGGTGCGGGTGTTGTAGCTGGCCTGGGAACTGTCCGGCACGGCGGAGTGCTCGTGCCACCACAGTGACATTCACCTGGTCGCCGTCATCCGGGGCGACTTCGGCGCGTCGTCGCCGAGAGCGGACCAGGAAGTTCAAAGACGGCTACCGTCTTCGCAGTGGGATCGAGGCCACGAACTCGGAATACAAGCGTTCTTACGGCGGCGGTCGTCTTCGCGTCCGCGGCAGTCCCGCGGTCCACCAAACGGTGAAGTTCACGGCCCCGGACATTCAACGGTGGACGAGGCCTGCGCGAAAAACACAGACTCAGGCGGTGTAGGGGGTCCGCCGCGCCGTTTTCGGCGTCCCTCCGACCTACCTGGCGCTTCGGAGCGACCCGCAATCGTCCGTTCCTCCTCCCCTCACACCTGCGCCACACCCAACGCCTTCACCTTCCACCCCGCCAGACTCTTACACGCCTGCGCAAACGGAGGTTCGTACGAGAGAATCAATGTTCGTGCCGATGATCGACATGCCGATCACCCACCAGCCGAGCCTTCTTCCCGCCAGGAAGTAGTCTTCCGACGTGTGGATGAACTTCTTGAAGTAGACGCCGACGACGAAGACGCCCACGATGAAGAAGATCACTATGAAAAGGTCGATACCGCTTATCATGAACGCCTCCGCTTCTGCTCAACCTCAGCGAGTACCGATCTGTGCACCATTTCCATGCCCTGCGCCGATCTTCAGCATCACCGCGCCGTGCCGCAATACCTCCGTGGAATATGCGTCGTCAAAGCTGCCCTGGTCCTGTCGCAGCCAAAGGTCCCGCACCGGTTGAGGCCCCGAGAGTCCCAGATCGCTCCAGTTCACCGTGACGGTGGCCTCGCCTCGGGTGCGGTTGAACAGCCCGACGGCCAGCGAACCGTCGGCGAGCGGGCGAGCCCATACCTCCAGCCGATCCGCTGCCATTATACGCCGCGCCTGCTTGCCGAGCGGGTCCTGGTTCACCTCTAAGACTTCGGGATTCGTCAGCAGGGCCAGCGTGAAATCGTCGAGTTGCGATAGATCGCAGCCAACAGCGACCAGAGGGTGATGTGCGTGACCTGCTCGCTCGGCGTCAGTTTTGTGTCGTGCAGATCGGGTCCCCAACCGACCTTTCCCACGACCAGCATGTCCGGGTCGTTCCAATGGCCGGGCTCCGCATAGGCTTCCAGTCCATCCTGTCCGAAGCCGATTGTAGACAGGCGTATCCAGGAATCCCAGATATCGCCGGTCGTGCGCCAGTAATTGCCTCCGACCGCCTTACCCCACTTGGAGACATCCCCCATGCCGTACTGACAGAGGCTGAATACGATGTCCCGCCCGCAGTCATCCAGTGCCTGCCGCATAATCTCGTAGGGCTTACGGAGTTCTTCCTCGCTGTCGTCCTTGGCGATGTCGTGGTATGAGCACCAGTCGTACTTGAGCAGGTCGATACCCCACGCCGCGTAGGTCTCGGCGTCGAGACGTTCATACCCATGACTTCCCTCATAGTCCGCACAGGTCTTCGGCCCCGGCGAGGAGTATATTCCGAGCTTCAGCCCTTTGCTGTGCACGTAGTCCGCCAGCGCCTTCATGTCCGGGAACTTCTCGTTGGTCTGGATGCGTCCGTTTGCGTCGCGCTCGCCTTCCCAGGCGTCATCGATATTGATGTACTGATATCCATACGCGGCCAGCCCGCTCTTGACCATCCAGTCAGCCGCATCGCGCACCTTGGCATCGTCCACCGCCGTGCCCCACACGTTCCAGGAGTTCCACCCCATCGGTGGAGTGAGTGCGAGTGCCCGCTTAGAGATGGCCGGCGCAGAAGCAGGGATGCACCTTCATCTCCCTCGAATGGGCTTCTTGCAGCAGAACCTCGAGAAAATCCCAGTCGAGCCCATGCTGGTTTCTCATGGCGTGGAAGCAGAACAGGTTGTCGATGCCGATCCCGGCCTCGACCAAGCTCGCCAACACCGACGATCGGTCCGAGGCCGATGCGAAGGCATCCGCTCTTCTGGCCCTCGCCGCGTAGAGGTTTTCTCCGCCGCCGAAACGTCGCTGGCAAAAGGTTCAAGAGGCCATGCACCACCGGGCCTCTCTCCATTTCCGACTCCCGGGCTCGCCAGCTGGCACCTGACCACCACACAACCGCCCGCGGGGATCCCCGCCAGACCCGATAATCGTTCCGCACAAGCCCTGTGAGGCGCTTCGCGATGTTGGAGGCACGTGCTCCGCCTCTCGCAATTCGTACGTAAGTCCGCTAGTCATACGGCCCAATTCAAAACCGGAGAAACACTTTATATGGCTCGGGAACTATCCGATTAGAGAGTCATTGGACGAGGGGCGACCAGCAGCCAATGGGTTCCCCTGGCAGCCAACAAATCAGTGTGCCCACCCGCCCAGCGTTGCAAGCGACGGAGGGCTGAAGGGGGACCGAGAGAGTACACGTTCGTGGCAGAGGTCAGGCCCATATCAGCATCAGCATTCGGGTGAGGGGCATGGCAAGCAAGAGAAGTGGGTGGACCACTCGCGAAAGGATCGTGGTGGTGTGGCGCGGTGAGTGATTTCATGTCTTTCGATGATGGAAATGCCGTGAGGCTCTGCGTGTCCAGTGCCATGGTCTTGGACCAACACTTGCGTGGCGAGCGCACGGCGCTGAAGTCAAGCATTTGAGTCAAGAACACTTCAAGAGGAGAACAGGTAGATGTTCAGAAACATGAAACTCGCAACCAAGCTCAGGTCTGGATTTGGAATCATGGTGGTCATCGCCGGCGTGCTTGGCTACGTGGGCTGGTCCGGCCTGGGCAACGTCGAGCACAAGGTGGTTATCGGGGATGACGCCAACCGGTTCATCAAGATTATCAATGATGCCAGACTGGCGGAAAAGAACTTCATCATGCAAGGCGATGAAGAATACGCCGAGCAGATGCTTGGTCAGAAGGAACAATTCGACACACTGGTGGAAGAGATTACCGCGAAAATGAAAGTCGCCGCCGACAAACAAAAGGTCGCGGAAATGCACACCGAAGCGGGTACATACATCGATCAGGCCAAACAGTATGTTGATCTGGAGGGCAAGATCGTTGAACTGACCGCCGAGTCAGGACCCATTGAGGAATCTGCTCAGAATACTATAAAACTCGCGGCCGATATGAGCCGCGACCAGGAGAAAAAACTTGCCGTGGTTATGGATGTCCAGGCGAATGTGGCAGAAGGCAGCCGTGCCCACCTCCAGTGGGCCGGAGCGGTCAAGGACTTTCTGGCGGACAAAGATGCCACCCTCAATGTAGAGACCGATGGGCATAAATGTGCGTTCGGCAAATGGCTTGATAGTAGCGAGTTCGCTGAACAGGCAGTTCATTGCGGACAGGAATTCAGGGATCTAATAGCTGGAGCAAAACAAAAACACCTGGAACTGCATAGCAGCGCGATAGAAATTGCCGCCGCCCGTAACGATGCGACCGACACCTCATTGCAGGTTTATCAGCAGAAAGCCGCTCCGCTACTAGAGTTTATTCTTGGTGAATTTGAAAGAGCTGAAGAAATACTCAAAGTCAATGTGGCCGAAAGGCTGGCTAATGCCGACGATGCCAAACGAATTAACGAGTTGCTTCTTCAAACCAGACAGCAGGAAAAGAACTACTTCCTGCGGGGGGATGAGGAATATGTCGAGAAAACAAATGGCCAGGCTGACAAAGCCATTGCTTTGGCTGAAGACCTCAAGTCCCGTTTCCGGCAGCAGGTGAACAAGGACCAGGTCCAGCAAGCTATTGACGCTTGCGTTACATACAAGAAGGCGTTTGCGGATATAGTCAACTATAAGGGCGAGCAGAAGGTATGCGAGGGCAAGATGGTAGCTGCCGCTCGTAAGCTCACTGAAGAGGCAAACAACCTTCGGACAGCCAAGAAAGAAGAGATGGTATCCGTTGCCGCCAGCGCCAATTTCATTATGATTACGCTGGCAATTGCCGGCGTAGTGCTTGGCACGGTTCTGGCTTTTGTCATCACTCGTGGGATCACCAAACCGCTCAACCGCATCATTGCCGGTCTGAACGAGGGCGCGGATCAGGTCAACGACGCAGCCGGTCAGGTCTCGAGTGCATCACAGCAACTGGCGGAAGGTGCAAGTGAGCAGGCATCGTCACTGGAAGAGACATCCAGCGCTCTTGAAGAAATGGCAGCCATGACCCGCACCAACGCCGAGAACGCCAAGCAGGCCAACGAGTTGAGCAACCAGGCGAGAGACGCTGCCCAGAACGGCGACCAGACCATGCACCAGCTCAACGACGCCATGACGGCCATCAACGAGTCCTCGGGCCAGATCAGCAAGGTCATCAAGGTCATCGAGGAGATCGCCTTCCAGACGAACTTGCTGGCCCTGAACGCAGCAGTGGAAGCCGCCCGTGCCGGTGAGCACGGAAAGGGATTCGCCGTCGTGGCCGATGAAGTGCGCAACCTGGCCCAGCGTTCCGCGACGGCAGCCAGGGAGACCACCGATTTGATTGGCAACTCGGTGAGCAAAGCCAAGGAAGGCACAGAGGTAGCCGGCGAGGTCGGCAAAGCGCTCGGTGGCATTGTCGGTGACGTGACCAAGGTCACCGATCTGATCAACGGGATCAGCAAGGCCAGCGAGGAACAGGCTCAGGGCGTGGATCAGGTGAACACGGCCGTCTCTCAGATGGATAAGATCACGCAGCAAAATGCCGCCGGCGCCGAGGAGTCTGCGTCGGCATCGGAGCAGCTTGCCGCTCAGGCGCAGACGGTCAAGGGGATCGTGGATGAGCTGTCGGTCCTGGTGGGCGGGAAAGACGGCGGCCCCACAGGTCCAAGCGGAGTATCCGGTAGCAAGGTCAAGAAGCGCCCTGCGATCCATGTGGCCCATCCAAACAAAACACCTCAACCGGCACCCGTCGGTGCCAAGAGCGGTGGTTCCAAGAGTGAGGCATCACAGGATGACTTCATGTCGCTTGACGATGACAGGGGTCTAAGCGACTTCTAAACAGGTATACCCGGAATCGTACTTGGTGGGGCGGATGTCGGTTCACATTACCGGCATCCGCCTTGCCGTTTTCCAGGTGACAGCCTGCCGGCGCGAGAACGCCCTTCTAGTGCCGTTTCCAGACAAGGTAATAGTGTTTCTTCCTCCCCTCCTTGGCTGCTGACGATGTGATGACTCGTTGTAAGTGTTTGCCGAACAACGAGATACGTAATGGAGCCAGCGAGACTCGAACTCGCGACCTTCTGCATGCCATGCAGACGCGCTCCCAACTGCGCCATGGCCCCTGGGAATCAATAAGCTATCAGCTTTCAGTCGTCAGCGTTTAGCCGTTGGCTGACGGCATTCGCTGCTCGGCAATCATCAACTATCCGAATTATGGCCTCAAACGGCGACGCCTGCAACCCGCCGGTTGCGTCCGGTCCGACCATGGATTGTGGCGTCGTGGGCGCAGGGCCGGTTCTGTCCGCCTGTTCCAAGCTTGGCGACATCCCACCGAGGGTCCAAGGTCGCAGAATTCCCGTGGCACTTCCGGTCGAGCGTCCGCGGATGGGCCACTCTCGGATCGTCTCTCCGGGACGGGGTCCACGCCGCCAAACGTGCAGGCCGAGGTGCCGGGAGATGCCTGCACCCCCGGCCCAACCGGTGGAGCGAACACGGTTGCTCCACGCGCGACGGAGGGGTAGATTGACTTTCGTGACGCTCGAATCGCTATTCAGCCACGTCCACGATCTGCCGTTTCCCGATCATCCGCTCGACCCCAAGGTTCTTCCCGCCCACGGCGGCGTCTTCGCGTTTTCGGACGAAGCGGGGCGGTTGATTCAGCTCCTCGGGGCGCAGAACATCCGCCGATCGGCCTTCCCGAGGCTGTCGGCGGATGATGATGAGCCAAGGGCCGGGCGTCGCGCTCGCCTGCGCGAAGTCGCGCGCCGGGTCTGGTGGCTGCCCACCGGTTCCGTCTTCGAGACGACCTTGCGATATCTCCAACTCGCCCGCGTATTGTTGCCGGATGATTACCGCGAGCACCTTTCGTTCGGGCCGGTCTGGTTTGCACGAGCGCTCGTTGGTGAGCGGGCACCTTACTGGATCGTGAACGAGTACGCTCTGGACGGTCGGGCTGTCGACATCGGACCGTTCGCCACCCGCCAGGCGTGCAATCGGTTCCTCGAGATGCTCGTCGGTGCGTTCGATCTCTGTCGCCACACCGATGTCTTGAAACGCTCACCCAACGGACAGGCCTGTGCCTACCACGACATGGGCCGATGCCCCGCGCCGTGCAATGGTACGGCTTCCCTGGTGGACTATCGGACCCAGTTCGACGCCTCAATGCGCTTTGCCGCTGGTGACACGGGTCCGTGGCGAAGATCGATGGAGTTGCGGATGAACGCCGCCGCCGCCGCGAGGGAGTTCGAGTCAGCCGGACGGATCAAGGGCATGCTGGACGACGTGCGCAAGCAGCTCGCACAGCCCGTCCGTTTCTCGGCAACGCCTGATCACTTCCGCTTCCTGATCGTCCAGCGAGCGGTTCGCAGGCGACAGGTCAAGCCGTTCTTCGTGGTGGCTGGACGGATCAGCGAGGATGAGCCCGTGGACATCCGCGACGTACCGGACCTGATGGAGCGCTGGACGTCGCGCATCACAGTCGACATCCCGTCCGATCCCGGTACCGCCGGGCAAGATTCGGAGCACATCTGGCTCGTCAGTCATTTCCTTAACAAGGCAGAGGCCGCTAAAGGCGTGTATTTGGGCTGTTTGCAGAGTCAAACCGTGTCGTCGGCGACCGATGTCGTCGTCCGATATTTCTCCTGACGCCGATTTTGCGCGTTTGGTCCATAACGCTACGAGGGCCCTTGGATCGGGACGCCCGAGGCCTTACAATGGAGGCCACGGCGCGTGGGTGTTCCCACCGTGAGGGTGTCGGCGCGCGAAGGCGCTACGACACCGTGTGGCTAATCAACAAGTGTTATCCGAGGATGCCGCAATGCTAGTGGCTACCAGGCCAACTGAAAAGACCACACAACTCGCGCCGCTCGTGAAGCGCTTCTTGGATTACCTGTTTCTCGAATGCGGCCTGGCGGGCGAGACCATCACCGCCTACAAGCGCGATCTAAGCGAGTTCTGGAATCATCTTGTTGATTCGGATGTCGAGCCGTCCGAGATATCGGCGGACGACGTGCTTCGGCATCTCATAGCGCTTCGGCGCCGCGGATTGGCTACGGCTTCAATCGCGCGCCACTTCGCGACGATCAAGGTCTTCCTGCGCCACCTGTTCGCCGAGCGAATGCTCAAGCGAGACATCGCCTCCCTGCTGGAATCGCCCAAGCGATGGCGCAACCTGCCCGATACGGTGCGGATCAAGGAGGTCGAAGCGCTGCTGCGAGCGCCGCACCCGAGTGACGAGTTCTATCTGCGGGATCGTGCGCTGCTTGAGCTCCTGTATGCCACGGGCATGCGCGCCAGCGAGGTCGTCGACCTTTCCGTCGATCGGCTCAATCTCGACCTGGGTTACGTACGATGCATCGGCAAGGGACGCAAGGAGCGGATCATACCGGTGGGCCGCTTCGCCATCGCAACCACGAGGGAGTATCTGGAGATCCTCAGGCCTCGGCTTTTGGCCGATCGACCATGCGAGGCCGTGTTCCTGTCGCGGACCGGAAGACCACTCGATCGGAGCAACATCTGGCGCCTCGTGCGGAAGTATGCGAAGACGGCCGGGATCACCGGACATCTCTCACCCCACACGTTGCGGCACTCTTTCGCCACACACTTGCTCGTGGGTGGAGCGGACTTGCGGATTGTCCAGGAGCTGCTCGGCCACGCCGATCTGACCACGACACAGTTGTACACCCACGTGGACGAGACTCATCTCAAGCATGTGCACAGCAAGTATCACCCAAGGCCGTAGATCAGGCCCCAACGCCGGTGGGGAGGATCCGGCAGTGACCCCCGAGAAAAAAGGTTCTCCTCCGAATTAGTTACTGGAGAATCGCCCCGGTAATGCCTGTTTG